>NZ_JBFUGJ010000192.1:0-11385 GCF_056402975.1 Mesorhizobium sp. P3_A9
GCACGATATCCATGATCAGGCCCTGGCCGGTCTTGTTGACGATCTTGCTGCCCAGGAAGCCGGCGATGGCGCCGAGAATGATCCAGCTGATGATACCCATTTTTTCCTCTCCATCCCCTGCCGACCCGACATTTTCATATGATTGTCAAAACCTCAAGCCAACTTGAAATTCCGCCCGGATGCGCCATTGTTGAAGATGGGCTGGGCTTGGTTGAAATGGAGGATCCACTATGGGACTTTTTGACAACGCCGTTCCCGGCGGCAACATCACCAAACCGCTGATGATCGCGCTTGGCGCATTGCTGGTCGGAAAAATGCTGAGCGGCAGAAGCGCCGAACAGCCGGATCAAGCACCCGCACCAGCCGCCCCAACGCCTGCCGGGACCACCGCCAGCGACGGCGGCCTGCTCGGCGGTCTGGGCGGCCTGCTCGACAAGCTCAGGGATGCCGGTCACGGCAACGCCGCCGACTCCTGGGTCGGCACCGGGCAGAACCAGTCGATCAACGCCAATGATCTCGGAGCAGCGCTTGGGCCGCAGGTCATCCGCGAGATCGCGCAACGCACCGGCATGGATGAGGGGGAACTGCTCAAGCAGTTGTCCACGGCTTTGCCAGGCATCGTCGACAAGCTGACGCCGAACGGCCAAGTGCCACAACAGCACCAGGTGGCTTCGGCGTTCAACAGCTGACAAGAGTTGTTTGGAGAGTTGCCGAGGTGCGCGTCCGCACGGCCGCCCATAAGGCATATTCCATGAGGCTGACGGCGTTTCTGCGTCCTGTGCGGGGGATCGGCCTCGCACAGGATCAACTTTCCGACGGCAAGGTTGGTTGCCCACGACAACCGTTGGTCGTGCAATCGTAGATTAACCCGTTTTATGTCATCACTTTAAGGCAACTTGGGTGGTGATGAAGCATGAAGTCGGCGTGGGAACTAAAGGGCAGAGACAATCATCGGGCTTCTGTCATTTCCGGCACTTCGGTTCTGATGTTGCACGCCTTCATCTACGCATTTTTCTCCCAAGCGGATCCTGAATTCGCAACACTGTTTTCTCGATCATTCGGCCTTACAGCAGATCTCGGAAAATGCTCGGTGTCGTTTTCTGCTATTGTGATGTCGCAGATCGTTTATTCCATCGTTTTTGCCCTGCTGCTGATGCCCGTCGCGGCGAAGTGCGCAGTCGCCGCGATTACAGACGTTGAAAACCGAATATCGTATCTATGGATCGTTGGCGGTTCGTTGCTCTTGGCCGGATTCCTTGTTGGCGTTGCAACGGCTGATCACGGGTGGTGGCTGTCAAGCTGGGGCAGGAGGTCATTCATTGGCCGCACCACTTTTCCGGAAGCCTGCCAGAATAGCTCTCGCTCTTTCTATCCGCAGCCTTACGTTATCAGCCTCTGGCTTGCCGTGCTGACCTGGATAGCCCTAGCCGTGATCCTTGGTGGCATGAGAAGACTGAAGTTTCGCATTCAATACGATGATCTGCCTTTGGATCCACAATTGCGGGAAGAAATCCTGGAGATACGGGCAAAGTACCCACCCCTCCCGACGCCGAAGACAGCTAACAGGTGGCAAGCTTATCTCGGCTACATTCTGATCGTTGGAGGCTGCATGGCAGGGCTTTGGCACGGCCTCTACAAAGTTGGGACCGCAGTGATGCTGTTGGCATCAGGAAATTAGCTGGAGCGGGTAGCGGGAATCGAACCCGCATATTCAGCTTGGAAGGCTGCTGCTCTACCACTGAGCTATACCCGCGCCTTGCACTGAAGTATCGGATTCACAGGAAAAGCGCCATGCGCTTTTCGTCTCCGATGCTTTTACGTTTCAGGGCTTCCGGGCCGGCAGTGGTGGAGAGGGTTGGATTCGAACCAACGTAAGCTAAGCTAACGGATTTACAGTCCGTCCCCTTTAACCACTCGGGCACCTCTCCAGTCTGCCGCCGGAGCCATGCAACGAGGCATTCGCGCCAATTCGGACCCGAGTTGTGTCTTCTCCGAAACCAGCGAAGCGCCTTATGGCGGCAAGGCCATTGGGTGTCAACCGCGCAGGAAGGGTTTTTCGATGTTGTTCGCCGGCTGCGGCGACAGGGCATATCGCTGGCCGCAGGAGACAGCTATAGAAGCCGGCCATGAGCAACAATTCCAATACCCCGAAAGATACCSACTACGCCAAGCTGCGCCGCGCCTTTCGCGACGAGAAAAGCGGTGGCGCGCCGGCATTCAAGCCACGCCAGCCCGTGCCGCMCGGCGAGAACGCAGCCGACGGCCTGGTGCGACTTTATGGCCTGCACACGGTGCGAGCGGCGCTCGACAATCCGCGCCGCAAGATCCGGAAGATGCTGGTGACGCGCAATGCGGCCGAGCGCCTGGAGATAGCCGATCTCGCCGGGCTGCCTTTCAAAGCCGAACTGGTCGAACCGAGAGACATCGACAAGATCACCGGGTCGGACGCCGTGCATCAGGGCGTGCTGATCGAGGCGGAGCCGCTGAAGCCCAAGCGCCTCGATGCGCTGGGCGACACCAAGCTGGTGCTGGTGCTCGACCAGGTCACCGATCCGCACAATGTCGGCGCCATCCTGCGCTCGGCGGTSGCYTTCGGCGCCGGCGCGCTGATCACCACCGCGCGCCACAGCCCGCAGGAATCMGGCGTRCTGGCGAAATCCGCCTCCGGCGCGCTGGAGCATATCGACCAGATCGAAGTGAAGAACCTGGCCGACGCGCTSGGCCAGTTRCACGAGGCCGGCTTYCRSACSATCGGSCTYGATTCGGACGGCCCGGCCGAACTCGAAAAGAGCTTTGCCGGAGAAAAGATCGCGCTGGTGCTGGGGGCCGAAGGCAAAGGCCTGCGCCAGAAGACGCGCGAGACGGTGACCACGCTGGCACGGCTCGACATGCCGGGCGTCATCCGTTCACTCAACGTGTCGAATGCCGCGGCGATCAGTCTTTATGCCGCGCGAAAATTCCTTTCAGCGGATTGAATGAGCTACCGGTATGTTCGAAGCGTTCTCAGATCGTGGCGAATGGCTTGCGTTTCTTGTGAGTACAACCGGCACCCTACGGACGCTCCCTCCATCGGAATTCTATGACGAGGCGAACGACCGCTATCATGCCGTGACGGAAGACATATTCCGACTTATCCACACCCTTGAGAATCCGGCTGATCTTGGAAAATTCCTCGACGACACCGGCGGGGGGACTTGGCTGCCGGAGAGTCCCGAAGATTTGTCCTCCATGGATGCCACAGAGATCCACTATCGGGTCGCCTGCAATATAGCCGATGAAAGATGGGTGGATGGGATTCTGGGCGTGGCATTCAAGAACGGCACGCTTGTTCCAGCGCTTGAGCGGATCGCTGCCAACATCGGTAAATTCAAATTGACGAGCGACGGTCAGCAAGTTCCCTAACCACTCTCGCTATTCGCCACAGCGGTTTGCGTTTACGCCGCGCAGGCATTTCTGATGCGTGGCTTTGCCGATAAGAACGACGAACGGGCTCCGCCCGGCGAGGCAGGAACCCGTTCTCGGACAGGAGAGAGCCGGCGGCGTGGGAACGTTAAGCCGCCCTCTCCTGACCTAAGCTGCTTTGCCCTTCGCGTGGGCCGGTTCTTCGGCGACAGCGTGGCCCGCCATCCGCTCCAGCGCCCTGACCAGCGCCGAGTGATCTTCCTTCGCACCGCCATTGGCCGCACAAGAGTTGAACAGTTGCTGCGTCGTCGATGTGTTGGGCAGTGAAACGCCGAGCGCTTTCGCGCCCTCCAGCGCGAGATTGAGATCCTTCTGGTGCAATTCGATGCGGAAGCCCGGCGCGAAGGTGCGCTTGACCATGCGTTCGCCATGCACTTCGAGGATGCGCGAGGCCGCCAGCCCGCCCATCAGCGCCTGCCTGACCTTGGCCGGGTCGGCGCCGGCTTTCGAAGCGAAAACAAGCGCTTCGGCGACGGCTTCAATGGTCAGCGCGACGACGATCTGGTTGGCGACCTTGGTGGTCTGGCCGACACCGTTCGGCCCGACCAGAGTGATGTTCTTGCCCATCTTCTCGAACACGGGTTTGGCGCGCTCGAACGCTTTATCCTCGCCGCCGACCATGATGGTGAGAGATGCCGCCTTGGCGCCGACCTCGCCGCCCGAGACCGGCGCGTCGAGATAGTCGCAGCCGAGCTCGTTGATCTTCTTGGCGAAGGTCTTGGTCTCGATCGGCGAGATCGAGCTCATGTCGATGACCAGCTTGCCCTTGGAGAGGCCCGAGGCGACGCCGTTGTCGCCGAACAGMACATCGGCGACCTGTGGCGTRTCAGGCACCATGGTGATGATGATGTCGGCAGCCTTGGCGACGGCGGCATGGCCGGYGACTGTTTTCRGGCCTTTGGCGACGAGATCGGCGGGTGGCTTGGAACGGTGATCGCTGGCGATGACCTTGTAGCCGGCATCCAGCAGATGCCCCGCCATCGGCGCGCCCATGATGCCGAGGCCGATGAAGCCGATGGTTTCCATTGTGGTTCTCCAATAACTGTGTGAAGCGCCCCCTCATCCGGCCGCTGCGCGGCCACCTTCTCCCCGGTGGGGAGAAGAGACTGCCACGACCGTTGGCGACCTCTTCTCCCCTCGGGGAGAAGGTGGCCCGAAGGGCCGGATGAGGGGGCCTTAGCCGCTAAGCCGCCGCGCTTCCCTGCCCGGCCAGATCCCGGAACCAGCCCAGTCCGGCCTCAGTGCCGGCCTTCGGCTTGTACTCGGCGCCGATCCAGCCGGAATAGCCGATGCGGTCGATGTGGTCGTAGAGGAAGGGATAGTTGATCTCGCCCGTCCCCGGCTCGTGACGGCCGGGATTGTCCGCAAGCTGGATATGCGCGATGCGGCCGAGGTTGGCCTCGATTTTACGGGCGAGATCCCCCTCCATGATCTGCATGTGATAGATGTCGTATTGCAGGAACAGGTTTTTGGAGCCGACGCGGTCGATGATCGCCAGCGCCTGGTCCGAGTAGTTGAGGAAGAAGCCGGGAATGTCGCGGGTGTTGATCGGCTCGATCAGCAGCCGGATGCCGGCCTGCTCCAGTTTCTCCGCCGCGAAGGCGAGGTTCTCGGCAAAGACATTTTCGAGCACTTTGCGATCGGCGCCGGCGGGCGCGATGCCGGCCAGGCAATTGACCTGCGGGCAGCCGAGCGCATGCGCATAGGTGATCGCCTTGGCAATACCCTGGCGGAATTCCGGCACGCGGTCCGGCAGCACGGCAATGCCGCGCTCGCCCTTGGCCCAGTCGCCGGCCGGCAGGTTGAACAGCACCTGCGTCAGGCCGTTCTTCTTCAACCTGGCGGCCACCACCTCCGGCGCATGATCGTAAGGACCGATATATTCGACGCCCTTGAAGCCCGCGCGGGCGGCGGCGTCGAAACGGTCGAGGAAATCATGCTCGCCAAAGAGCATCGACAGATTGGCTGAAAAACGCGGCATTCTTTTTCTCCTAATCCAGCATCACGATCGCGGTCGGCGCGTCTTCCTGATGTTCGGCAAGGTCTTCGAATTCGGTGATCTTGTCGATCTCGGTGCCCATCGAGATGTTGGTGACACGCTCCAGGATGAATTCGAGCACGACCGGAACCCGGTGTTCCTTCATCAGCCGCTGCGCCTCTCTGAAGGCGCCGGCGAACTCTTCCGGTTTGTGCACCCGGACCGCCTTGCAGCCCATCGCCTCGGCAACGGCGACATGGTCGACGCCATAGCCGGCCTCGGGGTCGCCTGACCGGTTGATGTTCTCGAAGGCGAGGCTGACCTCGTAGTCCATGGCAAAACCGCGCTGCGCCTGGCGGATCAGGCCGAGATAGGCGTTGTTCACGACGACGTGGATGTAGGGCAGCTTGTGCTGCGCGCCGACCGCCAGTTCCTCGATCATGAACTGAAAATCATAGTCGCCCGACAGCGCCACGATGGTGCGGTCCGGATCGGCGGCGCGCACGCCGAGCGCTGCCGGCAGCGTCCAGCCGAGCGGGCCGGCCTGGCCGCAATTGATCCAGTTGCGTGGCTTGTAGACATGCAGGAACTGCGCACCGGCAATCTGCGACAGGCCGATCGTGGTGACATAGGTGRYGTCGCGGCCAAACGCCTTGTTCATTTCCTCATAGACGCGCTGYGGCTTCAGCGGCACCTGGTCGAAATGSGTCTTGCGCTTCATCGTCTTCTTGCGGGCCTGGCATTCCTTSGCCCARCCSGACCAGTCGCGCAGTTTKCCSGCCGTCTTCCAYTCGGTGGCGACGTCGAGCAGSATCTTCAGCGCSGCACCSGCATCYGAGACGACGCCRAGATCCGGCGCGAAGACACGGCCAATTTGAGTGGGCTCGACGTCGACGTGGATGAACTTTTTGCCCTTGGTGTAGACGTCGACSGAGCCGGTRTGGCGGTTGGCCCAGCGGTTGCCGATGCCGAAGACGAAGTCGGCCTCGAGCATCGTCGCGTTGCCATAGCGGTGCGAGGTCTGCAGCCCGCACATGCCGGCCATCAGCCGGTGATCGTCGGGAATAGCGCCCCAACCCATCAGCGTCGGAATGACCGGCACGCCGGATATTTCGGCGAACTCGATCAGCAGGTCCGATGCGTCAGCGTTGATGATGCCGCCGCCGGCGACGATCAGCGGCTTCTCCGCCGAATTGAGCATGGTCAGCGCCTTTTCAGCCTGGGCGCGGGTCATGGCCGGCTTGAACGGCGTCAGCGGCTCATAGGCGTCGATGTCGAACTCGATCTCGGCCAGTTGGACGTCGACCGGCAGGTCGATCAGCACCGGGCCCGGGCGCGACGAGCGCATCAGATGAAATGCCTTCTGCAGCGCCATCGGCACCAGATACGGCTCCATGACGGTAACCGCCCATTTGGCGACCGGTGCGGCAATGGCGGCAATGTCGACGGCCTGGAAATCCTCCTTGTTCAGTCGTGCCCGCGGCGCCTGGCCGGTGATGCAAAGGATAGGAATGGAATCCGCCGCCGCCGAGTAGAGACCGGTGATCATGTCGGTGCCGGCCGGACCCGAAGTGCCGATGCACAGCCCGATATTGCCGGCCTTGGTGCGAGTATAGCCTTCGGCCATGTGCGAGGCGCCCTCGACGTGGCGGGCCAGGACGTGGCGGATCGTGCCCCTCGCCTTCAACGCCGAATAGAGCGGGTTGATCGCCGCGCCCGGCACGCCGAAGGCGCAGGCAATGCCTTCCTTTTCGAGAACGAGAACCGCGGCATCGACAGCGCGCATCCTGGCCATTTCTTCGCCCTCCACAGGGTTTTGTCATTGTTGGATGGCCGAGAATGTCACCCAAGCGACTATTTTTCAATTTTTTCAGAATATTTTTCCATTTCTAGAAAACGACGACTATATGCTGATTTTATTGTATTTTCTGTTTTCCAGGAATTTCTTTTCTCGCGACAGTGAAAAACTTTTTCATTGCTTGTTCGGTGAAATCGGCGAAACTGGCGTCATGGAAACCGTCGAGAAACGCCAGCGCGGCCGGCCGCGCGCTTTCAATGGACCTGCCGAGGCCAGTTCGGTGCAGTCGCTCGACCGGGCCTTGCGCATCCTGGCCATTGTCGCCGAGGGCAGCGGCCTGTCGCTGAGCGAGATATCGGCGCAGAGCGGCCTTGCCGCCTCMACCGCCTACCGCATGCTGACGACGCTGCAAAACCACGGCATGGTCGAGTTCGACACATCAGACCAGTTGTGGTCGATCGGCGTCGAGACCTACCGCATGGGCGCGGCATTCCTGCGCCGCCGCAAGCTGGTCGACCGCGCCCGCATCGTCATGCAGGAGCTGATGGAGAGAACCGGCGAGACCGCCAATCTCGGCGTCGCCGAGGATGATTGCGTGGTGTTCGTCAGCCAGGTCGAGACGCACCAGGCGATCCGCGCCTTCTTCCGGCCGGGCACGCGCAGTCCTTTCCACGCGTCGGGCATCGGCAAGGCGGTTCTGGCGCATCTCGAGCCGGAGCGCGTCGGCACTATCTTGCGCAAGGCCGGCCTGCAGCGCTTCACCGACAAGACGCTTTCCGACATTTCCGCCCTCGCCCACGACCTTGCAACGATCAAGCGGCGCGGCTGGTCGGTGGATGACGAGGAACGGCACCCCGGCATGCGCTGCGTGGCGGCGGCCATCTTCAACGAGTTCGGCGAACCGATCGGCGGCGTCTCGGTGTCGGGGCCGACCGTGCGGGTGACGCCGGAGCGCCTGGCGGAGATCGGACCGATGGTGCGCAATGCCGCGGCCGAGGTGACCAGGATGATCGGCGGCGTGCAAGCCGGCTGATCACCCTGCCCCGGGCAGAGCGCTCTTGGTCGCGATATCGAAGAAATCGAGCAATATAGCCAAGCCGACGCCGCAAGCGGTGAAGATGAGGCCGGTGATGAAGATGCGGTTGGCGCGTTCATAGATGCGCCGCTGCAGGGACTTGATGTCGAGCAGCAGCGCCAGGGCCCGCATCTGCAAGGCGATGCCAGCCAGGATCGGCAGGACGGCGACAAGATGGTAGGCCCGCCACGGAATCGGGTTGGCGGCCCAATGGGTGATGAAGCCCAGCGAAAAGGCCAGCAAGATGCCGACAGTGGTGACGGTGCCGTTGCGGAAAACCGTCTCGATCAGGTCTTCCCTGGGTTCCTGCTCGTCCAAGCCACCCTCCCTCTGCCGGGCCATCGGGGTAGACTAGACGCTGCGAAAATCGCTGTATAGCGCCCCGCTACATCGGATTTCACCGCCTTGCCGAGGTGTTCGAATGCATGCGAAAGGGCGCGGATGAGGAAAACGGTTCAGCTTCTGCTCGTCGCTTCGCTAAGCGGATGCGTGGCGACGACACCTCGACCAGATGCCGGCGACCAACGCGTCAATCCCATTCCGTTCTCACTCGCGCTGGAAGAGGTCGTCACGACCGGTATCCGCCAGCACCTGCTGGATCCGGCCTCGGCCAGGTTCGGGACGATTCTCGCCGGCGAGCAAACGACGAGCGGTCGCCAGGAAATCGTGGTCTGCGGCACCGTCAGCGCCAAGACCCCATCCGCGGGCGGTGACAAGGTGTTTGTTGCCAAGGTCTACCCGGATGCCGGAAGCAGCTTCGAACTCGTCGCGATGAGCGACGGGACGCCTGAGGCTCGCCGTCGAATTGGTGACCTCTGCCAGGCGGCCGGCTTGCCGATTTCCGACACTGGTTCGAAGGTCTGATAGGCGGTTGCGCACTCAGTGCGCTCGCCGGGTACAAAGAAAAAGGGGCCGCATGCGGCCCCCTTTTACTGTGATTGGTTGAGCTCCTCTCAAAGCCTGCAAGTGCGCGGGCCGTTGTAGCTCATATAGGTGTCCGAGCCTTCATCGTAGGAGGCGTAGCGAGCGTAGCAGCGGCGGATGTGGATCGAGTCGTAGTCTTCCTCGACATAGGCGGTGCGCGGCTGCTGCTGGGCAAGCAGGCTGCCGAGGACGAAGCCACCTATGCCGGCGGCGACGCCGATGCCGATGCCATTGTGGTGGTGATGCAGCGGATGAGCGGCCGAGGGCTGGACAGTGCCGGCCAGCGTGGTGGCGGCGACGGTCGTGGCGATGAGGGTGGAAACGAGTGTGCGCTTGAACATGATGATCTCCTTGCTTCGTTGACCGAGGCGATCCATCCGCCTCTTGATCATCTGTCGTTGCGGCCAGGAAAAAGGTTCGAATCTTTTTTCTGACTTTTCAGCGCGACCTCCCCGCCTCGCATTTCCAGCTTCGCCTCCGGCGATTACGAAGGCCGCACGGAACGCAAAAAGGGCGGCCGAAGCCGCCCTTTTGGGAGAATGGGGTCCCTCCATCAAAGGAAAATGATCACCTTGCCATGGCCGTGATGATGATGGTTGTGGTGCCACCACCAATGCTTCTTGAAGTGGTGATTGTGGTGATGATGATGGTGATGATGGAAGCCGTGAGCCGAGGACGACTGGACTGTGCCGGCGAGCGCGCCGGAGGCGACGAAAACGGCGACGAGGCCTGATGTCAGAGTGCGCTTGAACATGATGATCTCCTCCTTGATCGAGGCGACCCATTCGCCTCTGGAGATCAGTCGGCGTGGCGGGAGAAAAGGTTCGAAGGGGCGAGGAGTTTTTTCGGCGAGGTCGGGGAAAGAGCGAGTAGCGAAGGCCGGATCACAGGAATGTCTGCCCCGCTACCGACTATTCGCTATTCGCTATTCGCTATTCGCTTTCTCAGCCCATTCCCGTGACATGGCGAAGCCAGAAGGCCAGCGCGATGAAGCCGACGATCGTGGTCACGCCGGTCCAGTCGACATTGGCCTTCTTCACATCACTGATGAGCTTTACCAGCAGCATCCAGGCGATGACGACGATGGGGAGAATGATGATAAACCTGATCATGCGACACTCCAGTCCGAAGCGATTGCACCTGACCGATATGTAGGAAGCGTGGCCGCGAATTTCAGCATGCTCATCCGCAGCCTCATCCACCGCCGGGGTAACCGAAAATGGAGTTTTGTCTTTACTGGCGCAACAAATATGCTAACCGGAGCGCCGTGCCCTTGTAGCTCRGCTGGTAGAGCAGCGGTTTTGTAAACCGAAGGTCGGCGGTTCGATTCCGTCCGGGGGCACCAGCTTCCCTGAGACAGTTCGGCTTCTGTTACTCACTCGCCTACCGCGCAGCGAGATAAGGCACAGCACCGATCAGCTACTTCTGCTCCGACGACCAAGGAAAATTTACATAGTGGTCGCGGCTGTCGTAGCAGATGTTCCCGTACATCTTCAGATAGGCGTCCCGTCGCACCGCGTCCGCATAAACCGAGGCTGGGTCCTTAAGGTCGGCCTCATACTGGGCGAGGTTGGCGCTCGTCAGCGCTATCGGAAGGATGTCCATCGCCTGCGGGATGCTTTTGCCTTCGAGCCAGTCGGCTGCAAACTCTCCCATGGCATATCCGAAGACGGGCGAAGACAACGAGATGCTCGCCTTGTAGGGGCTGTTTCCCTTCCTGATTTCAGCGACGGCCTCCGGCTCGCCGTCAATTCCGCCGAGGAATTGGTCGGGCCGATCTTTCCCCGCCGCACGCAACGCTTCCAGCGCACCCAGCACGACGGCGTCGCCGCCGAGCACCACGTCGATGTCCGGATTGGCAAGAAGGATGGTTTGCATGGTGGCGAACCCGCCTTCCTTGCTGACCGGCTTCGGCGCGATATCTGCCACGATCGTCACGCCCGGCATCGCGTTCAGGCCGGCGCGCATGGCCTCGAACCGAGGTGCCAGAAATTCCATCGTGTCCTGGGTCAGCAGCACGACCTTGGCCTTCCCGTTGAGCCTGGTTTTGATGTGATCGATCGCTGCGTCGGTCAGCACCTTGCCAGTTCGATATTGCGGGGCATTGAGCAGCAACGTTGCCGGCGGAGGCACGATGGTGCCAACAAA
>NZ_JBFUGJ010000193.1:0-11366 GCF_056402975.1 Mesorhizobium sp. P3_A9
AACGATGGTGCCGGCGTTGCTGGCTTCCCACTGCATGGCCGGAAGCGAGATGATCTTGACGTCCGGAAACGCCTTCAACTTCTCCTCAAAGCCTTTCTGGATGTCGAGCGTGTAGGGGTCGCCGGGATCGCCGAGCACCTGCAGGACCTTGCCCTTCACCGAGCCGTTCTTGGCCTTCAGCAGCTTTTCGGCCTGGTCGGCGGCGACATAGCCGATCTCGACGGTTCCGGCGACCGAGGTGAAGTCGGAAGGCGTCGAGGTGATCTGACGGTCGAACTCGACCACCGGAATGCCGACGGCGCGCGCGGCCTCGATGGACGGTTTCAGCGCGTTGAAGTCGACAGCCGCGAGGATGATCGCGGCCGGCTTGAGCGCGATGACGTCGTTCATCTGCGATTGCTGGGCGTCGGTCTTGTTGTCGGCGTTCAGCGTCTTCATCTCGTAGCCGGTCTGCTTCAGGAACAGCTCCAGAGCGCTCACCGAGCCGGTCTGGAACTCGTCGAGCAGTGTCGGCACCATGTAATAGACGACACCCTTGGACTGCGCGAATGCCGGCGTGAGCGTGGCAAAGGCCAGTGCCAGGATGCCGAAGACAGCAAGAAGTATTCGCTTCATGTCGTTGGCTCCCTGTTAAGCCGGACCCCTCTTTTGTCCCTCAGCCTGCCGGTCCGGCACCGGCAAGCGTCTCTCCGGTGATCATGTTGATCACCGCGTCGGGACTTGTTTTGTTGCGTGCGACATCGCCCGCCACGACGCCTTGCCGGATCACCACGATCCGGTCGGCGACCTGAAAGGCCTGCTGCATGATGTGGGTGATGATGACGACACCGATACCCTGGCTTGCCACCTGGCGGATCATCTCAAGACCGCGCCGCGTCTGCTCGACGCCAAGGGCGGCGAACGGTTCATCGAGCAGCACCAGCTTGCCCCCCCAGTGCACGAACCGGTTGAGCTCGATGGCTTGCCGCTGGCCGCCCGAGAGATGCTCGACATTGGTGCGCAGCGACGGAATGCGGGTGCCGGCGCTGGCCAGCGCCTTGCCGACGACGGCTTCCATGGCGCGCTCGTCGAGCACGGGAATGCCAAGCACCTTCCTAGTGATCTCGCGGCCCATGAAGAAATTCGCCACCACGTCGACATTGGTGCACAGCGACAGGTCCTGGTAGACGGTTTCGATGCCCGCCGCCTTGGCTTCGGCCGGCGACCTGGCCAGAAACTCCTTGCCTTCGAACAGCATGCGGCCCGAGGTCGGCTCGAGCCCGCCAGCGATGATCTTGACCAGCGTGGATTTGCCGGCGCCGTTGTCGCCGAGCAACGCCACGACCTCGCCCTTGCCGATCGAGAAACTGATCCCCTTCAGCGCTTCGATGGCGCCATAGTTCTTGGTGACGTTGTCGAGCACCAGCAGCGGTTCGCTCATGCCGCAATCTCCTTGGCTGTCAGAAGATCGCGGCCGTGTTCGCGCTCGGCGGCGAACATCTGGCCGAAGCGCGGCGACAGCACTCCGGAAACCGCAAGGGCGGCGGCTCCGCGCAGCACGGAATGCTGCCCGCCGCGCGCGACCATGACCCGGGGCGTCGTGCGGTCCTTGCGTGCGGAGACGGAGTTGTGCAGGCCGTCAGCCGAACCGGCCAGCCGTTCGAGCAGATCGGTCGACGCCAGCCCGCCGAGGATGACCGTTTCAGGATCGAACAGGTTCTCGATGACGGCGATGGCGTTGTGAAAGATCGGCGCGACTTCCGCGACCCAATCGGCCTCTGAGCCGTTCCAGCGCCGGAGCGCCTCGAGCGAGAGGTACCTTTCGAGACAGCCTGTGTTGCCGCACGGACAAGCCTCGCCGCCGGGAACGACAGGGATGTGCCCGACCTCGCCGGCATTGCCCCAGGCGCCACGCTGCACACTGCCGTCATGCACCATGACGCCGCCAAGGCCGACGCCGAAATAGAGGTAGTAGTACTCCGAGAATTGGGCACCGAGGCCGTAGAGCCGCTCGCCCATGGCTGCTGCCGCCATGTCGGTTTCGAAGAAGGCCGGCAGTCCGGTCGAGGCGGCCAGCCGCTCGCGCAGCGCCACATCCTTCCAGCCGGTCATTGTGGTCGGGCCGACAAAACTCATGGATTCGACCCCGAACGGTCCGGGCAGGGCGAGGCCAACCCCAAGAACCCGTCCGCCGACCCGCAATCCGGTCAATTCAGACACCATGGCCCCGATCAGCTCGAAGGCGTGGTCGGGCGTCGCGTTCGGCGCCTCGCGGTAGGCGCTCTCGATCACGTCGCCGCTCAGATTGATCAAGGCGGCGTTAATGCCGAGCGGGGTGATGTGGATACCGACGGCATAGCCGCCCTCGGGATTGATGCGCAGCGTCGCCGGTGGCAGGCCGCGCCCCTTGGGTTCCTCGCGCACGGAGAGGATATAGCCTTGCTCCTCCAACTCGCGAACGATGGTCGACACGGTCTGGACGGTGAGGCCGACGCGGCTGGCAATCTCGCCGCGGGCGATCGGCCCATGCAGGCGGATGGATTCAAGCACGATGCGCCGGTTGTACGGCCGCCCGAACTCCTGATTGGTCCCCCGCAATGCCATGCCTTGCGCCCCAGTTGACGTTAGGTTCGCATCAAAGATTTATTCAGTCAAATGGAATTCAAAAATAAATCGGGATCGCGTTCTAATCCTGGGAGAGCAGCAAGCCGCACCTAGCCTAGGCCCTGTTCACGTGCCGCGCTTGGCTGATTGCCGCCATAGCGAAACCGCTTCAATGGTGGGCAAGCCTCGCAACCGTTGACCAAAGCATGGAGCAGAGATGATCGAATTGCCGTTTGCCCGCGACGAATACCAGCAGCGGCTTGCCAAGATCCGCGCCGAGATGGCGAAGCGCGGTCTCGAACTCCTTGTCGTCAACGACGTCGCCAATCAGCACTACATCACCGGCTATGATGGCTGGTCGTTCTACACGCCGCAGGTGGTGCTTATTCCGATCGAGCAGGTCGAGCCGGTCTGGATCGGACGCGCCATGGATGCTGCAGGTGGTCTGCTGACGGCCTGGATGAAGCCCGAAAACGTCGTTGGGTTCCCGGAGGATCATGTTCAGCGTGCCGATCGTCACCCCATGGACTGGATCGCCAGCTGGATCGTCGCCAAGGGCTGGAGTAGCAGACATATCGGCATCGAACTCGAAGCCTATTATTTCTCGCCGAAAGCGCATGCTCGCCTCGTTGCTGGCCTTCCCAACGCGAAATGGCATGATGCCGATCTGCTGGTGAACTGGATCCGTGCGGTCAAATCGGCGCCCGAGATCGCCTATCTGCGCAAGGCTTCGACCTTGGCCGAGGCCGCCGTTACGCGGGCTTTCGAGGTGATCGCGCCCGGCGTGCGCGAATGCGACGCCATTGCCTCGATCCAGGCGGCGCAGATCGCCGGCAGCCCGGATTTTGCCGGCGACATCACCGCTCTTCCGCCGACCATCCTCGGTGGCGAGAATGCCTCGGCTCCGCATATCATGTGGAGCGACCGGCGGTTTGGAGCCAACGAGACGATTGCGCTGGAACTTGCCGGCGTCTGCCGCCGCTACGCGGCCGGACTGGCGAGAACGATGCAGCTCGGCAAGACGCCGACGCGTGTCGCGGACACGGCAAAGGCGGTKATCGAGGGCATGGACGCGGTGCTCGACGCGGTCAGGCCGGGAACGACTGCCGAAGCCGTCGAGGGCGCATGGCGCAAGGTCATTCAACGCTACGGGCTGAAGAAGGAGTCGCGCATCGGTTATTCGATCGGCGTCGCCTATCCGCCGGATTGGGGCGAACACACGATCAGCTTGCGGCCAGGCGACAAGACGGTGCTTCAATCCGGCAACGTCGTTCATTCCATCCTCGGCATGTGGATGGACGGCTGGGGCATCGAGATCAGCGAGACCATTCTGGTCACCGAAACCGGCTATGAGACGCTGACGAAGTTCCCGCGAGAGATCCATGTCAAATCCTGAGGGTTCGGCCATGGCAGGCGGTGTTGCCAGTCTCGGCGCGGTCGATATCGATGCCGGCATCCTCGACCAGATGATCGAGATCCGCCGCTATCTGCACCGCAATCCGGAACTGTCGAACCGCGAGGCGAACACGCAGAATTATCTCAGGCAGATGCTGGCCGGCGAGGGGATCACTGATATTCGCGATGTCGCGGGCTTTGGCCTTGCGGTCGACATTGTCGGCACCGGCAAGCCGTCGAACCGAAAGATCGCCATTCGCGCCGACATCGATGCCTTGCCGATCGAAGAAGAGTCCGGTGTCGACTACGCATCGACAAATCCCGGCGTGATGCATGCCTGCGGCCATGACGCCCACGCCTCGATGGGTTTCGCGGTTGCCGCGCACCTCCATCGATCAAGGGCCGATTTTGGCGGAACCGTCCGCCTGATCTTCCAGCCGGCCGAAGAGGATTCGCCCTCGGGCGGCAAACGTGTGGTGGAGGAGGGGCTGCTCGACGATATCGACGCCGCGATATGCCTTCACGTCGACCCCTACACGCCGTCCGGCAAGATCGCGGTCCGTTCAGGTCCCTATACGCTGGCGTGCGACACGTTCGATGCAATCGTCATCGGTGAGGCGGCGCACGCGGCAAAACCCTATGAGGGCGTCGATGCGATTGCCGTGGCCTGCTCCATGGTCGGGGAATTGCAGAAGATCGTCTCGCGCGAAATCGATCCTTACGATCCCCTGGTCATTTCAGTCACCGGCATCAATGGCGGCAGCGCCTACAATGTCATCGCCGGCAAGGTCGCCTTGAAAGGCACCATCCGCAGCGGCAGTGACGCGACCCGCGAGCGGGCCTGGCGCCGCGTACGCGAAATCCTCGAGTGCATCGCGACAAGCCACGGCGCCAGTGTGCAACTCGTCATCCACAAGGGGGAACCGGGGGTCGTCAACGATGGCGAGATGGCGGAGCTGGTCACCGCCAGCGGCAAGGCCTGCGTCGGCGCCGACAATGTCCTCAACACGCCCGGATGGACCATTGCCGACGACTTTGGCTACTACAGCGAGAAGCGCCCCTCGGTCTATTTCCGGCTTGGAATCCGCAACGAGGCGGTCGGATCGGTCTTTCCGCTTCACCATCCCAAATTTCGCGTCGATGAGGCGGCCTTGAAGATTGGCACGGCCACGCTGGTTGCTGCGGCGACCAGATTTCTATCGGTGCAACCGGAAAATAGCTGACTGACCCAAGCGGTCCAGGGTCGGCTCGTGCAAGGCTTGCACGAGCCAGTGAAATGCCTGTTCAGTATTTGATGACCCGGCGTTCGACCAGCACCACGGCACAGAACAGCACGATCGACAGGCAAGATGACAGCACGATCGCCGCGTAAAGCCGGTCCGACTGGTAATTGAAACTCGCCTGGATGATCAGCGCGCCGAGGCCCTTGTCCGAGCCGATCCATTCGCCGACGATGGCGCCGATGACTGCCGTCGCCGACGCGATGCGGAGCGAGGAGAACAGCATCGGCAGCGCACGCGGCAGGCGCAGGCTCCAGAAAACCTCCGAACGTGTCGCCGACAGCACCCGGAACAGCTCGTGCTCATTGTCGCTGGCCGAATCCAGGCCGCGGATCATGTTCACCAGCGTCGGGAAGAAGCAGATCACCGCCGCGATGACGATTTTCGGCGTCATACCAAGTCCGAAGATCAGGATGATGATCGGCGACAGCGCCAGGATCGGAATGGTGTTGAAGAACAGCACGATCGGAAAATAGGTGGCCTGCAGGATGCGGTTGTGCACGAACAGGATCGCCAACAGCACGGCGGCCAGATTGCCGATGACGAAACCGGCCAGCGCCTCGATCAGCGTCGGCCTGAGATTGTCCATGAGCAGCGCGAAATTCTTCTGGAAGACGCCGGATATGGCGGTCGGCGTCGGCACGATATAGGCCGGCACGCCGAGCAGCGGCAGCAGATACTGCCAGGCGAAAAGCAGCGATGCCGCGCCGAGAACGGGCAGGGCTATTGCCATTTGCGGCGAGAGCGGCGCCGGCCTCATGACGCCTGCTCCAGCGCGACACGCAAATCTGCCATGGCGGCGACGATCGCCGGATCTTCGCGTGTGCAGCGGTTGCCGTCCTGTTTGAGCGACCGCATGTCCAGATCCTTGACCAGCCGTCCCGGATTGGCGGCGAGAACGATTACGCGTTCGCCGAGATAGGCGGCTTCGGCAATCGAATGGGTGACGAACAGGATCGTCGTGCCGGTGCGCCGCCACAGGTTGAGAAGCTCGTCGTTGAGCCGGTCACGAGTGATTTCGTCGAGCGCCCCGAACGGTTCATCCATCAAAAGCAGCTTCGGCTGGCCCAGCAAGGCGCGGGCAATCGCCACACGCTGGCGCTGGCCGCCGGAGAGTTGATGCGGCAGGCGTTCGCCAAAGCCGGCAAGCCCCATCAGCTCCAGCAATTCGTCGCTACGGTCCTCGATTTTCCGCGTCAGGCTGCCTTGCCCGACGCCAAGCGGCAGACGCACATTGTCGCGCACCGTGCGCCAGGGCAGCAGGGTCGAGTCCTGGAAGACGAAGCCGACATCGCGGCGCGAGCGCACCGCATGCGGCGTGTCGCCGAGCACGCTGATCGTGCCGCCGAGCGGGTCGAGCAGGTCGGCGACCACGCGCAGCAAGGTCGACTTGCCGCAGCCGGACGGCCCAAGGATCGACAGGAAGGAGCCGGTCTCGACGGTGAGGTCGAGGCCGGAAAGCACCTTGACGGCCGCCTGGCGGCCGCCATAGCCGACATCCAGCCTGCTGGCTTCGATCGCGCTTGCCATCAGGCGGCGGGCGCGTCGAGCTTCGGCCGGTCGGCAGCCGAAAGTTCGAGGATCTTGGTGGTGTAGACGTCGGCCGCCTTGGGCCGGCCGTTGGGGTACTGGCCGACCTTGTCGAGCAGTGCCAACTGCTCTTCGATCGAGGCGGGGTCGAACGTGCCCCAGCCGTCCTTGGCCGTCGCACCGTCGAAGGAGAGCTTCAGCACGAGGTTGACGGTCTTCTCTTCCCAGCCGAGGTCCATTTCGGGATAGGCGGCGACCATTTTCTTCACCGCCTCCTGCGGGTTGGCGTGCACCCATCCCCAGCCCTTGGCGACCGCGCCGATGAACTTGGCCAGCGTGTCCGGGTCCTTTTCGATCGCCGCATCGGTGGCGAAATAGACATCGGCATAGGAATTCAAGCCGAGGTCGCGCACCAGAAGGTCGATGCGGTCGTCGCCGACGACGCTGAGCGCCTGCGTGTTGGTGATCCAGCCGCCAATGGCGTCGACATCGCCGCGCACCAGCGGTCCCTTGTCGAAACCGACATTGATGACGGTGAGGTCGGACGCGCTCAAGCCGTTCTTGGCCAGGATCTCATCCATGACGAAGCGCGCTGTCGGCTGGATGCCGATCTTCTTGCCCTTGAGGTCGGCCACGCCCTTGATCGGATTGGTGGCCTTGGAGGTGAGCGCATAGGGGCCGGTGCGGAAGCCGCAGGCGACCATCTTCACCGGCACGCCGCTGGCGCGTGCCGAAAACAGCTGTGGCGTCTCCGAGAACTGGCCAAGCTGTGCCGCTCCCGAAATCACCGGCGGCACGGTCGAGGCGTTGGGCCCACCCGGGCTGAATTCCACGTCGAGCCCGGCATCCTTGAAGTAACCGTTGGCGACGGCGGCGATGTCGCCGATCTGGCCGTTGGACATCAGCCAGTCATACTGGATGACGACCTTGCCTGCGGCCTTCGCGCCCGGCGTCAGCACCAGCTGCATTCCGCCCGATGCCACGGCAACAGCCGCCAAGCCGGATTTCATGAAACCGCGGCGGTTCATGTCGTAATTCCCATTCATTTTCCGCTCCTGTTGCAAGACTGTCTCGTCTCTTCATTGCGCGCCGTTCCCTTGGCGCGGGTGGTCTACGGCTGTTCGTCGTGGTAGTCGCCGGGGCCGCCGTCGAGCCAGGCGTAGAGTTCCCAAAGCGTGTCGTCCGGGTCGGTGAAATAGGCGCAGCGCGCATTCCAGACATAGTTTTCGGGCGGGCCATAAAACGGTACGCCCTTGGCTGTCAGCTCGGCATGCAGCCGGTCGATCTCGTCGGGGGTGTCGAGCTGGACGGCGACGCAGACCTTGTGCGCATGGCGCGGCGATTTCAGTTTCGAGACGCCGGCATGCTGGCCGATATGGTCGATCTCCCATGCTGCCAGTGTCACGCCCTCGCCATGGAAGTCGGCGAAACCCTCGGCGCGGCGGCGCAGGCGAAAGCCGAGCTTGTCGACATAGAACTCGACCGTCCGCTCGATATCCTCGACGAGAAGGCAGACATCCGAAATTCGATATGCGGTCCCCATCGGCATGACTATTGGCCTCCCTCAGTACGCCGGGTGCGCAATGGCAGTTTGACGCCGACACGGTCGGCCGCGCCGATGATGTGCGCGCGCATTGCAGCCTCGGCAGCCGCCGGGTCGCCGGCGACCAGCGCCTCGTAGATGCGCACATGCTCGCCGACATTGACTTCCACCAGATCGTGCAGGGGGTTGGTCTGCCGTGCGTAATAGATCGATCGGCGGATCTGCTCGCAGACGAAGGAAATGAAGGTGTGGATGTAACTGTTGCCGGTCGCCCGGGCGATCTCGCGATGAAACAGCAGGTCGGCGTCGATGCTGCCGTCCTCCCATCGCTCCTCGCCGCTCATGCGGTCGAGTGCGGCCTTGATGGCGTCGAGGTGCTCCTGGTCGCGGCGCTCGGCGGCGAGTGCCGCCGACTCGGCCTCGAGGATGCAGCGCAGCTCGAACAGCCGCTCCATGTTCTGCCCTTCCTTCAGCGTCTCGCGGTCGATGCGGATTGCCGCGCGCTGCTCCGGTGCAAGCACGAAGGAGCCGATGCCTTGCCGCGCCTCCACCATGCCGTCGGCGCGCAATTGTGCGATTGCCTCGCGCACGACGTTGCGGCTGACGCCGAATTTCTCCGAAAGCTGCTGCTCCGTCGGCAGCAGGGCGCCCGGGTTGAGATCGCCGGACTCGATCTCGCGGCTGAGGAACGCGGCGACCCGATGCGGCAGCGCCTCGACAGTGCCGATGGCAGCCAGTCGTTGTTTCATGAAAAAGTCTCCGTCGCGGGAAAGAGGCAGCCGGGGTTCATCAGACCGCCCGGGTCGATGGCATGTTTCAGCGCGGTGACGAGCTTGCGATGGACAGGGGTCATTCCGGCCCAGTAGGCAGGCTGGCGGGTGCGCCCGATGCCGTGCTCGGCGCTGATCGAGCCGCCAAGTGCGTTGACGATGTCGTACAACCCAGTGGTGATGGCGGTGCCCCTGGCGCGGGCCTCGGGCTCGGCAAGGTCGAGCGGCGGCAGGACGTTGAAATGGATGTTGCCGTCGCCTGCGTGGCCATAGGCCTGCGAAATCCAGCCCGGATGCTCCAGTTCGACAAACTGCCGGGCTCGGGCGATCAGCGTGGGGATATCGGAGATACGCACCGAAAGATCGGTGCGTACGTGGTAGCCGCGCTTGGCCTGGCCCTCGACCAGCCCTTCGCGAACGGCCCAGAACGCCCTGGCCTGTGCGCCGCTCTCTGCCAGAACGGCGTCAGTGACGAGTTCTTCTTCCATCGTGCGGGCAAGGAAATCCACCAGCAGGGCGCGCAGGTCGATGGCGGCACTCGACGACAATTCGATCAGCACATGGACGGGCGCCGTAACCGGCGCGCCGATGTTGGGGTCGACGAGCCGTGCGAGCTCCATGCATTCCGATCCGATGATCTCGAAGGCGGATATCAGGTCGGAGCATCCGCGTCGGGCTTGGCTGAACAGCGATATCGCCGCTTCGAATGAAGGAAGCCCCAGATAGGCAGTTTCGACACGGCCCGGTTTCGGAAAGAGCTTGACCTCCACACCGGTGATGATGCCCAGCGTGCCCTCGGCGCCGATGAAAAGCTGCTTCAGGTCGTAGCCGCGATTGTCCTTGCGCAGGCCGGAAAAGCCGCTCCACAGTTCGCCGTCAGGCAGCACGACTTCCAGTCCGACGATGAGATCGCGSGCCATGCCGTAGCGSAGCACRTTGACGCCGCCGGCATTGCTGGAAGCGTTGCCGCCGATCTGGCAACTGCCYTGAGCGCCGAGCGCCAGCGGAAACAGGCAGTCCTGCTCTTCGGCGGCATCCTTGATGTGCTGCAGGATGCAGCCGGCATCGGCCTGCAGCATGAAATTGTCGGCGTCGACAGAGCGAATCCTGTTCAGCCGCTCCAAGCTGATGATCACCGCGCCCTGGGCCGTGCCGATGTCGATCGCGCCCGCGACAAGCCCGGTGTTGCCGCCCTGCGGGATTATCCCCAACCCAAGCGTGCCGCACAGGCGCACCGCGGCCTGGACCTCGGCGACCGATGCCGGTTTCAGCACGGCAAGCGCGCCGCCATGATGATCGCCGGACCAGTCCACCAGGTATTTCGCCATGTTAGCCGCATCGGCAGCCACACCGCTCTGCCCAAGGAGATGCTCCAGGGCGGCAAGGACGTCTGGCGAAATGCCGTGGATGGTCATTATCGGATCGGCGCTGGTGTTGTGGCGTATGGTTATACATATCATCCTACAACTGAAATCGTGTCAACACCGGCAGGCCGAACGGCCGTGGATATGTCGATAGCCAGATCGTTGGGATGAGGTGCCAGTCAGGTCGCTGTCCAAGCAGGGCCGAAGCCGCCGGATGGCAGTCGAGGCCAGCACGGACAGCGATCACCCAGATCCGGATTGCTTGCAAAGCGGGGAAGATTTGGTTTGAGAGGTAGCCAATCAGGTCAGGACCGGCGCTCTTCAGAGATACTGSGCGACCTTCTTGCCGACSGTGAGGAAGCGCAAGGGATCGATCGCTTCGCCATTGTGGCGCACTTCATAATGCAGATGCGGGCCGGTCGAGCGGCCGCTGCTGCCGGTCTTGCCGATGACGGCGCCCGCGTCCAGCTTCTCGCCCACGGTCACGTCGATTTCGCTCAGATGTCCATAACGGGTCGCAAAGCCATTGCCGTGGTCGACTTCGACCATACGGCCATAGCCGCCATTCCAGCCGGCCTTGGTGACAACGCCGGGCGCCGTGACCTTGGCGTCCATGCCGATGGGCGCCCTGAAGTCCATGCCCGAATGCAGCGCGGCGGTGCCGAGGATGGGATCGGTGCGCACGCCGAACGGGCTGGTGACGGAGTGGCCGGGAGCCGGGTTGGCCAGCGGCAGCCGGCGGGCTTCCTTCTTGAGGTGGTCGAGTGTATCCAGCGCCTCGTCCAGTTCCTTGACCTTGCTGTCGAACATCATCGAGCTGTCGAGCGGGATCAGCGGTCCGCCGACATCGATTTCGTTCTTGCCGAAGTCGCTGTCGACCGGCAGGCCCGCAGCCTGGAGC
>NZ_JBFUGJ010000194.1:0-11344 GCF_056402975.1 Mesorhizobium sp. P3_A9
GCCCAGGCCTTGCTGATGTCGGCCCCATTGGCGGTGCCCGCGCCCGTGCAGCCTGCGACGCCGGCGTCCGGACCGGCCCCGCGGCCGCCCGAAAATGAAACGCCCGCCGGCAACCCGCCCGCGGCCGAGCCGGCGTCGCCGGCACCCGCCGGTTCCGGGATTCCGGTTGCCGCCAAGGCAGGCGGGGTCATCGCCGCCTGCCTGCTCTTCGCCTATGCCGCCTGGCACCACATTGCCGTCGCCTTGCAAGGGATTTTCTGATCATGGCCACCATCACCCAACCGACCATCCGCCCCACCAACAAGCTGACGGCCGCGACCATTGCCGCCGCGGCCGTGTCGGTTTCCGGCGTCTTCGTGCGCAATATCTGGCCGTCCTGGTACGATGCCGAGACCTGGGCGACGCTTCTGCCGATCGCGGTCTTTGCCATCGGCTATCTGGTCAAGGATGAGCCAAACCAATGAGCGCGCTGCTGTCTTTCCTGCTTGGCAATCCGACCGTTCTCGGCATCGGTGCCGCCATCCTGGCGGCGCTCGGCTGGGGTGTTCGCCAGCGGCTTGCCGGCGAGCGCAGCGAGCGTGCCCGGCAGGCGGCCGCCGAGGCCGCGGCGCATGACATCGCCGACCAGGTCCAGAACGACATCGGCGCGCTGCCGGCTGCCACCGCGCGAAAGGAGCTCAAATCATGGGCAAGGGATTGATGCTTGCGGCCGTCCTGGCCGCTCTGGCCGGCTGCACGACCGTCAGAGGCGGGTTCTGCTCTGTGTCCAGTCCGCTGCGCCTGTCGGCGACCGCTGTCGATGCGCTGTCGGACGCCGAGGTCAAGGCGCTGCTGGCGCACAACCGCAAGGGCGAAAAGCTATGCGGGTGGAAGCCATGACGGTCGTCGCCCTGGACTCAGCCATGCTGCTCGGCGGGCGGATCATATTCGGAGCCGCAGCGGTCTTCGGCCCCCTCATCGCGAGGGCGATGAAATGATGCACGATGTCTTCGACCTGCTCGGCATCAAGGGACCCGTCGTCGTCGCCGGTCTGGCCGGTGGTGTGTTGCGCGCCCTGTCGCGGCACCGCTACAAGCTGCGTGAAATGGTGGCGTCGCCGATCTGCGGCGCGCTCGCCGCCGCCTATCTGACGCTGCCCGTGGTCCAATATTCCCGCGCCACCGGCCTGCCGCTGGCCAATGACGACACCACGACGCTGGCGGCGGCGTTTCTCATCGGCGTCTGCGCCATGTGGATATCGGATATTCTGTTCGAGGTGATCGTGCGGAAGTTCAGGCCAACTCCTGAGGAATAGCTCCAGGCTTTTTCCAGCGTCCGAGAATCCAAAGCCCGCCTCGGCTCACGCCGGGGCGGGCTTTTTGCGTTTGTGGCCCCTGACCGGCCACTGCTATATCCGGTGCAAGGCTGCCGCACTGGCGGCGGCGTTGATCCAGCCCGGGCTTTTCGATGCAGATTGAACGATATGACGGGGATCGCGAGGCCTTACGGCCGCTGTTTGCCCTTGCCGACGATTCTCCGACGCAGATCTCCAACTATATCGACGAGGGCGAGGTGCTGGTTGCGCGCGATGGCAACAGGATCGTCGGCCATGTGCAGGTCATCGAGACTGGTGAGGGCGACGTCTTCGAACTCAAGAGCCTGGCGGTCCGTCCGGCAAGGCAGAGCGAGGGATTGGGGCGTACCCTTGTCGCGGCGGCAAKCAATCGCTGCCGCGAGCGCAACGGCCGGCGCCTGATCGTCTCGACCGCAACGGCCGATATCGGCAATCTGCGCTTCTACCAGAGACAGGGCTTTCGGATGTATCGCATCGTGCAGGATGCGTTCGGACCATCGACCGGTTACCCCGAAGGCTTGGCTGTGAACGGCATTCCGCTGCGCGACCAGGTGGTCTTCGAACGCGACCTCGGCGCGGATTGAGGGATCCTCCACCACCTCGCGCTCCATTAGGCCAGAATGTTGACGGCACGGGCCGCGACCAGCGCGATCGTCAGCAGCGAGATCATCGCCTCGGCCATCATCAAAAGCTTGGCGCGCTGGGAGAGGGGCAGAGTGTCGGTCGGCGAAAACGCCGTCGCATTGGTGAAGGCGAGGAAGAAATAGTCGACGAAGCCCGGCAGCCAGTGGCTAAGCTCGCGGTCATTCAAGGTCATCTGTGCAAACAGGAAATCGGCATGCGCCAGCTTGACGAGGCCACAGGTCGGCGGCCCGCCGCGGTCGGTGCTCCAGAACCACAAGGCGAAGACGATGACGTTGGTTACCCAGATGTTGAGGGCATCAATCAGCAGCGTGGTGCCGCTGTTGCCGGCATGGCCCTCCAGCAATGCCCGCACCAGCAAGACCAGCGAACCGCAATTCATGACGCTGATGATCGCGGTCATGGTCAAAGCCGTGCGGCGAATCATGACGCGAAACTGGCCAATCGCATGCCACTCGTGATCCTCGACCGCCTTTCTGGTGGCGGCCTGCGTCCAGGCCGTCGCCACCGAGAGCGGCAGGAGCAGGGCGGCCTCCAGCGCCGGAGCCAGCCAGCGCGGTCCGAAGGAGAGGTTGTTGATTACGAGAAGCTGCAGGCAGATGATGACGACGACGGCCGCACGCGCCATCCAGAAGTCGAGCGCGCGGTAGTGAATGACGGCGTGCTTGTGACGCATGATGGATCCAGAAGCTTCGGACAGGGGTGATGCACAGGCTGTCTTGCCCGGGCGTGGCAGGAAGCGGCGAATGTCCTGCTCAATCTTGGCCCCGCAATGGCGGTGCAAGTATACATTTTCGTAAGCTTTGATATCGGCACTATTCGAAAAACCGGTCGGTGTGATTTAAGCACCGCATGACGGGAATAGATGACTCCATTGATGGTTGGCTGCCGGCCAGATTGCCTGTCACGGGCATCGACCGTTCATCGGTCTGGCCCGGCCTGCTTCGCCATCCCTGGTATCTGCTGGCGCTTCTGTGCCTGGTGCAGATGCTGTGCTGGACAGTGGTGCCGGCACTGATCGATCCAGCGCCGCCCGGCGATGTCGTGGAAGGTTTCATGTGGGGCCGCGAATGGGTGCTCCTGACCTACAAGCACCCGCAGCTTCCCGGCTGGCTGCTCGAAACCAGCCATCTTCTGACCGGATCGTTCCACTGGCCGCAATATCTGCTCGCCCAGCTGACGATCTCGGGAACCTTCGTCCTGGTCTATCTGCTGGCCCGCGACATGCTCGGCCAAAGCCGCGCGCTGGCTGCCGTGCTTTTGATGCCGTCGGTCTATTTCTTCGGCTGGCCGACCCCGCAATTCAATCATGACTATGCGCAGATGCCGTTCTGGGCGGCCATCTGCTGGCTGCTCTGGCGCGCCGGCCGCGGCGGCGGGCCGGGCTGGTGGCTGGCACTCGGACTGGTGTCGGGCGTCGGGCTCTATGCCAAGTTCTCCACCGGCCTGCTGCTTGCCTTCGGCGCTCTCTGGCTGTTGTCCGATGCACGCGCGCGCAGCCGGCTGGCGACGCCTTGGCCATGGGTTGGCCTTGCCGCTTTTCTCGCCATTGCCACGCCGCTGGCCATCGCGCTCTACCGCATCGATTTCCTGCCGCTGACCTATTTCGCCGGCCGCGACGAATGGGTGACCGAACACCGTGCGCGCCTTTATTACATCGGTGTCCAGCTGGCCGGGCTCTCCGGCTTTTTTCTGGTGCTGGCGATATCGGGGCTGTTGCGGCGCTCGCCCGCCCCCGAAACACCGGTCGGGCGCGGCATTCTGGTCTATCTCGTGTGGATGGGGCTCGGGCCGGCGGCCCTGATCATGGTGGCCTCGCTGTTCACCGGCACCGGCGAAGCCTGGGGCGCGCCGATGTACAATCTTGTCGGTGTCGCGGCGCTCGCCTTCCTCGGCCACCGGCTCGGCGCCATCGAGATGCGAAGGCTGGCGATCTGCGCGTTCCTCTGCATCGTCACCATGTCAGGCGCCTATGCGGCCATCCGCTGGACGGACTGCAATGTGCGCGGGCGCATGGACGCCGTCTGCTGGCCGGCGCAGCCGATCTCGGACGAGGCCGAGGCGGTCTGGCACGCAGCTGCACCCGGCCGGCTCGACATTGTCGGCGGCAACACCCAGTTGGCCATGCTGGCGGGCCTCAATGCCTATGACAAGCCGTCGATCTTCACCGACCTCGATATGCGGTTCGCGCCCTGGATCACCAGGCAGCGGTTGCGCGACCACGGCATGCTGATGGTTTGGCCGGGTCATGGCGTGCCGCCGCAACTGCGGGCATGGCTTGGCAACCTCCCGGTCAAGACCGTTCTTTTCAACTGGTCGCGCAAGGCGCCGCCCGTGCCCATCAGCTTTGCCGCCATTCCGCCCGGCACGCGGTATCTGCCGATTGATGCCGACAGCCGGACCCGGCATCCGCGCGGCTGAGGCGGTTCGATCCCTGACCAGGCCGTGATATCGTTCGCGCATGGCCGCGTTCGTTGCACGCGACTGGACGAAGCAGACGACAATGCCCATTTATTGGGAAATCCAATTTGTCTGCGCAATTCCGGACGGGAAACTGTCACACAGCTGGGATTGCCTTTTGAGGAGACGTGACATGGCGACTTCGACCGAACGCGCAGTGCTGGCCGGTGGCTGTTTCTGGGGCATGCAGGATCTGATACGGCGCTATCCCGGCGTCATCTCCACCCGTGTCGGCTATAGCGGTGGCGATGTACCCAACGCCACCTACCGCAACCACGGCACCCATGCCGAAGCCATCGAGATCAATTTCGATCCCGCGGTTATCAGCTATCGCACGCTGCTGGAGCGCTTTTTCCAGATCCACGATCCGACGACGCGCAACCGCCAGGGCAACGATGTCGGGATGAGCTACCGTTCGGCGATCTACTATGCGAGCGACGAGCAAAAGCACGTCGCTGAAGACACCATCTCAGATGTCGATGCCTCCGGCCTGTGGCCCGGCAAGGTCGTCACCGAGGTCGCGCCAGTTGGTGCCTTCTGGGAGGCCGAGCCCGAGCACCAGGACTACCTGGAGAAATATCCCAACGGCTACACCTGCCATTTCGTCAGGCCGGGCTGGAAGCTGCCGGTGCGCGAGAAGGCCGTCTCGTAAGGTTTACGGATCATTTTCGAGGAGCAGGGCGGGACAATTCCTGTGGCCGTGTGAAGACCAACTGTCAGCCGCGGCCTGGCGATTGACAGTTGGTGGCGTTGCTGGCCAACTGCGCATGCTGATTTGCTTCAGGAGATACGCATGAAGAAAATCTATGAGAAGCCACGTCTCGTGAAGGGCGGACGGCTTTCCGATGTCACCGCCACCTTGCCGTCTTCACTTGTCAAGGCTCCCTGACCGACGGGCTTTTACGTTGCAAACCGGTCAGGCCCGTCCGATGAGGCTGGCTTGCCGTCTGAACGCCCCCCGATGGGGAGTGGTTTGATGTGCGCCTTGAACGGCTGGTGCTTTTGAGCCCGCGGACCGGGTCCGGCCAGCTTTCCGCCGTGTTCGTGCTCGACATCACCCACTACACCGGGCCGCTGCTGTCAGGATGGCTTGAAGCAGGTCATCTCATCCGCGCGATTGTCGTGCCGGGATCCCGCCAACGCCAAAAACATTTCAGCACCGGCAATTTTCGCCGCAGGCTGAGACGCAGATTGCTGCTCAAACGCTATATCGGCAACACGCCGGCAAGGGTGATCGAATTTGGCCGGCCCTATGATTGGGGCACACTCGGCAGCCAGTTGTCGGAGGTCAGAGCCGACGTGTTGATCTGCTTTGCGTTTCCAGCCCTTGTTCCACCGGACTTGCTCGGTGCTTTCCCGAAAGGCGGGCTCAATCTTCATCCAGCGTTGCTGCCCAATTATCGGGGTCCGCACCCTATCCATCGCCTGGCCGTGGACGGCCAGCACGCCGTTCATGGTGGTGTAACGCTGCACAAGATGTCCGCCGATTTCGATGATGGCGACATTCTCGGGCAAGTGCCGTTTTCCGAAGCAGACTGGGTGTCGCTGCAAACCCTGACCGACAGCGTGGCGACCGCGATGCGCGCGCTTGTGAGCGAGGTCGCACCCGCCTACTGCAAAGGCAGCCTGAAGGGGATGCGGCAGCCGGCCGGTGATTTCGTCTGGGCGCGGCTGGAGTCGGCCCACACGATGATTTTGCCTGAGATGTCGATCGAGCATGTTGCCATGATGTGGCATGTGCTGGGCACCGTTCCAGGCATCTATCTCGATGTCGCCGGCCGCAAGACCAGGCTGGCGTTCCAGGTCAGACGGCTAGGCCCGCCGACGGGCAAGGCGCCAGTCAGACGGTGGGGGATCGTGGAATTCGATCTTGCCGATGGCAGGGTCCAACACCTTACCTACGGCCGTCTGCTCAAACGGCTCTTGAAATTGCATGCCCCGTTCGCGCGCTCTCCAGTCAGGAAGTCGCCCCCCGAAATCCGGCTTTTCGGCAAGGTGGAAGATGGGCAGACGTGAGCGCTGGCGCACTGCGCTGAAAAAACGGCTTCCCCTTCAGTTCGAATGGTGCTTTAACGCGCCCATCCACAGGGGTGCTCCGTACGGTCGGGGCTGAGACGGGGGCGGCAAGCCCACAGACCCTAGAAGCTGATCTGGGTAATACCAGCGGAGCGAGGCGGGCGATGTTTTCAGGCGCACAGATTTCCCTATACCCCATGGCCGACGATTTCGTCGGCGTCATCCTTGGCGCGCTCGGCGCGCTCGATCCCTACCGGGACAGGCTCAGGATCGAGACCGACGACATCTCAACCTTGCTGGTCGGGCCACCGGAAGTGTTGTTCCCGGCATTGCGCGACCTGTTCGTGGCGGCGGCGCGCAGCGGCAAGCATTGCGTGCTGTCGGCGGCCATTTCGCGCGGCTGCCCGGGCGAGCCGGACGATCCGATCTGCCGTTCCGACGCRTTTGGCGGACCTGTCGGGCCGCTCGGCCCACGCAAGGACGCCGCCATCAGCGCCGTGCGCAATGCTGCCGCCACCGGCCAGCCGGCGGCGGCGCAATTCTCACTCTATGTGATGGGCACCGGCGACCACATGGACGAGATCTACGGCTGCATCGATTTCCTGAAGCAGTCCGGCGTCTACGATCGCTCCAAGAACTTCTGCACCAAACTGCGCGGCGATACGGGCGCGATCTTTTCGGCGCTGAACGAAGCCTTCTGCCGCTTCGGGCCGGGCGCCGGCCACGTAACCCTTGACGTCACGGTTTCGGCCAACAGCCCCACCGCTGTCTGAACAGAACGCGTTTCCTACACGCGACCGTCAAGGTTGTCCTTTCGTGGTCTCATCGTCATCCAGCCGCCCGCGCCAGCTCGCGGGTTCCCTTGCCAAGGCAGTACCCGCCATCATCTCGGTCGGGTTGCTCCTTGTGGCGTGGGAACTATACGCCACCTATTCCGGCATCAAGCCGACCGTCCTGCCGGCGCCGTCACGCGTCTTCGAGCAGGCGATACTCAATCGTGACGCGCTGATCGACAATGCCATTCCCACCATCCGCGCCACGCTGATCGGCTTTGCCTGCTCGCTCGGTGCCGCCTTTGCGCTGTCGATGCTGGTCGACTTCTTCCAGCCGCTGCGGCGTGCGCTGTTTCCCGTCTTCATCGTCAGCCAGACCTTGCCGCTGGTGGCGATCGCGCCGCTGGTGGTGCTGTGGTTCGGCTTCGGTCTGGCCCCCAAGGTCATGCTGGTGGCGCTGGTCACCTTCTTCCCGATGCTGGTGGCTCTGGTGCAGGGCTATGAGGCGACCGAGGCCGAGATCGGCCAGATGCTGCGCGCCATGGGGGCAGGGCGCTGGCGCGTCTTCGTGCTGGCGCGGCTGCCGTCGGCGCTGCCCTATTTCTTCGCCGGCTTGAGGATCTCCATCACCTATGCCGTSGTCGGCGCTATCTTTGCCGAATATGCSGGCGCGGCCAAAGGGTTGGGCATCTATATGCTCAACGCCAAGAACAATTTCCGCCCCGATCTGGTGCTGGCCGCCGTCGGTGTCAGTGCCGCGCTCACCCTCGTCCTGTTCGGGCTGACGGTGCTCTTGCAGCGCCTTGCCATGCCTTGGGAGCGGGCCGACCGGCAGCCGGCAGGGAAGGGGCCGTGGCGATGAGCCGGCTCGAACTGCGGCATGTGCGCAAGGCGTTTGGCGGCCTCGATGTGCTGGCCGACATTTCGCTCAGCGTCGATGCCGGTGAATTCGTCTCGATCCTTGGGCCTTCGGGCGCCGGCAAGTCAACGCTGTTCCAGCTTCTGACGGGGGCGGAGCATGGCGAGGGCGAGATGTTCTTCGACGGCGCGCCACTCGACGACCATGGCAGGCATTTTGCATTCATGCCGCAGCGCGACGCACTGATGCCGTGGCGGCGCATCCTCGACAACGCGACGCTCGGGCTCGAAGTACAAGGCGTCAAACGCAAGGCGGCGCGGGCGTGCGTCGCGCCGCTGTTTGCCGAGTTCGGGCTTGCCGGTTTCGAGCGGCATTTTCCGGCACAGCTGTCGGGCGGCATGCGCCAGCGCGCGGCGTTGCTGCGCACGGTGGTGCAGGAGCGCGACATGCTTTTGCTCGACGAGCCGTTCGGCGCGCTCGACGCACTGACCCGCGCGGCCATGCAGCGCTGGCTCGAACAGATGTGGCGGTATCATCGCTGGACGGCGCTGCTGATCACGCATGATGTGCGCGAGGCCGTGTTCCTGTCCGACCGCATCTATGTGCTGTCGGCACGCCCGGCCCGTGTGTTGCGGGAAATCAGGGTGCCGTTGCCGCGCCCGCGCGATCCGACTGGCGCTGCCGCGCGCCAGGCCAGYGCCCTCGAGGCCGAGATCCTCGACATTTTGCTCGACCCGCAACCATCCAAAGGACATGACCATGACTGACTTCACGCGCCGGCAGGCTTTGCTGCTCACCCTTGCCAGCGGTCTTCCGCTGATCGCCGGATCGAGGCGTGCCTTCGCGGCGACGCAAAAAATCACCGTCGCGCTGGACTGGACGGTCAACACCAACCACATCGGGCTGTTCGTCGCCCGCGACAAGGGGTTTTATCGCGAGGCCGGCCTCGAGGTCGACATTCTGCCCTACAGCGATACCGGCGCCGGCACGCTGGTCGCCAACCGCGTCGCCGATTTCGGCATCAACGGCACCATCAGCCTGTTCACCCAGAAGACCGCCGGCGCCGACTTGAAGGCCGTCTATGCCGTGGTGCAGTCCGAAACCGGCCGGGTGGTGTTCAATGCGGCGCGCAGCGGGGTCAGAAGCCCGAGGGATCTTGACGGCTTGACCTATGGCGGTTTCGGCAGCGCCTGGGAAAACGCGCTGATCTCGACCATCATCCGCCACGATGGCGGCAAGGGCAATTTCGAAACGGTGACGCTCGGCACCTCCGCCTATGAAGCGCTGGCCAATGGCTCCGTCGATTTCACGCTCGAGGTTTCGACCTGGGAAGGCGTCGAGGCCGAACTCAAAGGCGTCAAGCAGCGCAGCTTCGTCTATGCCGACTACGGCGTGCCCGACGAGCACACGACACTGATCTCGTCGAGCGAAGCCTATCTCCAGGCAAACCCGGCATTGGCGGCGGCCTTTATCCAGGCGACGCGGCGCGGCTATCAGTTCACCGTCGATCATCCCGGAGACGCCGCCGCGCTGCTGATCGCCGCCAACAAGGATGCCCTGACCAATCCGGCATTGATCGAGGCGTCGCTGAAGGCGCTGATCGACGGCTACTATCTGCGCGCAGAAAATGGCRCCATCGGCACGATGGATCCGGCCAAGATGGAAGCGATCGGCGACTATCTCTTCACCGCCGGCATTTTGCGCGATGCCGACGGTAAGGTCCTGACGCAACGCCCTGATTTCGCGGGGTATTTCGCAAATCTATATCTGGGGTGAGGCTGGATGCGCATCACTCGGTAGTCCACGGCCCACCGGATTGGCATCCGGGCGCATCCTCCCCGGCATGTTTCGAGGGCGTTGCCCCCGTTTGATGCTGATCCGATCTTGCCGGTTAACTGCCCGGCAATGGTTGCGTGCAATGGTCCCTTCGAGGGATCATCGGGGTGCTTGCCTTGCTCACGTCAAAAAGTGAAGCGTTTTCGCAGAACAACGGGGGCGGATACTTCTCCGCCGCGCGAAGGCGTGACCTGCTGGTCGACCTGCGCGAAGGCTTCTTTCGCCTCTGTGCCCTGGCCTGCGCGGGTCTGTTCGTCTATCGCGGCGTGTACCAGGTCGTGGAGGATCCGACCCGGCTCAACGCCGCGCTGGTGGCGATTTCCGAGATACTCACTTTCACTTGGCTGCTGTTGTCTCGGCGTCCGGTGACGCGTGACTGGAATCCGCTCACGGTCATCGTCTCCGTGACCGCCAGTTTCGGGGTTGCGTTGATCAGCCTCGAACCCGGCGTGGCGCTTGTTCCGGTCTATATCGCCGCGCCGCTGCAGTTGGTTGCGCTGTTGTTTGTCATCTGGGGCAAGATATCGCTGGGCCGGTCCTTCGCCATCCTGCCTGCCAATCGCGGCGTGATGACGGGCGGCGCCTACCGGCTTGTGCGGCACCCGATCTATGCCGGCTACCTTGCCGGCCATGTACTTTATCTGCTGTCGGCTTTTTCCTTCCACAACCTCGCGGTCTATGCGGTCATCACCTATCTGCAACTGTACCGCATCGTGCGCGAGGAGGCCCTGCTGGCCGCCGCACCCGAGTATCGCGCTTACATGGAACGTGTGCACTACAGGCTGTTCTACCGGATATTCTGAGGTCAAGTTGGAGCGGCTGATCCCATCTGGCTTGGGGTTGGGGTAACAGCGCTTCCTTAGGGCGGTTCGCCGGTTCACAGAAACGCTGACCGCTCCATCTCTTGTGTTGGCGCAGTTCCAAGGGAAAGCGCAATGCGCTTTTCCCGGGGAAAACCGGTCCTTACATTTCCTGGAACTGCTTTAGGTCGGTCGACGGCCTTGGTTGTTCCAATGCCTCCCGCCGGGTTCTGCAGATCGCTGGCGGGCTCGGCCATCGTGGCTGACGGCCAATCCTTACGCTATGTATCAGGCAGAGATGTCTGTCGCCGAAGGAGCGGTTTCCCGAGAATCGTTTTTCCTTTGATATGATCAAATATATCTATAATATACGCTTCGGGTATGGAATTTTTTTTACATATGTATTAGAGTTTTATTACTGTTAAGGTTTCTGTATTTTATCAATTAATACCATCACTTGCGCAAGTATGCGCTGGTTTGAAACTGAAGCTCACCTGCCGCGTAGTTAAATTAGCAGTTGGTTGTACACCGGCTGCCTTAGCGCAACGACAACAGGAGAGTGTTATGGCTTTTACCATCAAAACAGTCGCCAGTGTGTTGGCAGGTAGTGCAATGGTCCTCGTTC
>NZ_JBFUGJ010000195.1:0-11209 GCF_056402975.1 Mesorhizobium sp. P3_A9
GCCTTCCACCAGCGTCTCATTGCCAACGGCAAGCAACCAAAGGTCGCCATCGTCGCCGTGGCCCGAAAGATTATGACCATCCTCAGCGCCATGCTTCGACACAACCAACCCTGGTGTCCAGACAAAGCCTGAAAACACAGTTGCTCATCCGTCTCGGCGCTGCGCGCCCATCCACCTTCCCCCACAAGGGGGAAGGAGAGGCGCTTTCAAGCCTGCGACACCACCRCTCGATTGCCCCAATCGCCCCGGCGGTCTATGTARAGYCGCATGAGCGASACGACTTCACGCCTGRGMGGCTGGATGGACCTTGCCAACCCGACACGCTTCGTCGGGCTGGCCGACAAGGTCGTGCCATGGCTGGCGGCGATCGCCGCACTTGTCCTTGCCGTCGGCCTCTATATGAGCTTCGCCGCGCCTGAGGATTTCCAGCAAGGCATCACCGTCCGCATCATGTACATCCATGTGCCTTTCGCCTGGCTCGCCATGATGTGCTACACGCTGATGGCGGTTTCGGCGCTTGGCACGCTGGTCTGGCGGCATCCGCTGGCCGATGTCGCGCTAAAATCGGCAGCCCCCATCGGCGCCGTCTTCACCGCACTGGCGCTGATCACCGGCTCGATCTGGGGCAAGCCGATGTGGGGCACCTGGTGGGTGTGGGACGCGCGCCTGACCTCTGTCTTCGTGCTGTTCCTGATGTATCTCGGGATCATTGCGCTGACCCGTGCGCTCGACGACGCCAGCCGCGCCGCCTGGGCCGCCGCCATCATCACGCTGGTCGGCTTCATCAACATCCCGATCATCAAATTCTCGGTCGACTGGTGGAACACGTTGCACCAGCCGGCATCGGTGTTTCGGCTCGGCGGACCAACCATCGACCCGAGCCTGCTGTGGCCGCTGCTGGTCATGGCTGTCGGCTTCACCGTGCTGTTCTTCGCCCTGCATCTGATGGCGATGCGCACCGAAATCCGTCGTCGCCGGGTTATCGCCATGCGGCGGGTGGCGGCACGGCAGGCAGAGCGGCAACCAGCCTAATTCATCTGTTGCATCCCGACCGAGGTCAGGCCATCAACCCCCGCGCGGCCACCGGCAGCGTTTCCAGCACCTTGTCGCCGTCGATCAGGCTGACCTCGTTGAACAAATTGGTGACGACGCAGCAATGGTCGGGCACGACCCGTACGCGCTCACCTATGCGCAGCTTCGCGTCACCGGAAAGCGTGACAGTGCCGTGTTCTTCGCTGAGTCCGGTGACCCTTGCGTCGGGAGCGCCGAGCAGCTCGCCAAAATCCTTTAGTCCGAGTGTATCGCTGGAAAGCGCCTTGCTGCCGCTGTCCAAAATGGCGCGTGTTTGCGTCGGRTGGCTGACCACCGTCGACAGCACCGTCAGCGCGCAATCGTCMARRSTGCCGACGCCTTTGGCGACCTGATAGCGGTCGAGATAGATGTAGGTGCCGGGGCGATATTCGGTGACGACGGAGGCATCGGCAGAGCGCCACATGTCCGGCGTGCCGCCGCTGGAGATGCGCTCGCAGGCGACACCCGAAGCGGTCAGCGCCTGCTTGGCCTTGGCGAGCCACGATTCAGCTTCGGCCGCGCGGCCAGCTACCGGATAGGTCATGAGTCCACCGAAGGTCAGGCCACTGGCCTTGTCGATCAGCCTTGCCAGCGCCAGCGCTTCATCGGCAGTCTGCACACCGCAGCGGCCCATGCCGGTGTCGCATTCGACCAGCACCGGCAGAGGATGGCCGGTATCGGTGAAAACCGCGGCGAGTCCTTCCAGCGTATCCATGCTGTCCGCCGTCACCGACAGGGTGACGCGGCCGTGCAGCGCCTTCAGCCGTTCAAGCTTGGCACGGCCGAGAATGTTGTAGGGCAGAAAGATGTCGGACAAACCGGCATCGGCCATCACCTCGGCCTCGCCGATCTTCTGGCAAGTGATGCCGACGGCACCCGCCGCCACCTGCTTCTTCGCCCAATAGGGCAGCTTGTGCGTCTTGATGTGCGGCCTGAGCTTCAGCCCGTTTTTGTCGGCATGGGCCTGTGCACGGGCAATGTTGGCTTCGGCGCGCGCAGCGTCGATCAGGATCGACGGCGTATCGAGGTCGTGGATCGTCGGCATCGGCTATCCCTGTGAGAATTCGCAGGGTTTATGAGCCTGAAAGCCGGCGATGTCACGCAGCCAGCGGACCGGATCGGTGGGCCATACGAGCGTAGCGAAGGGTACGGCAGACAGCGACATGGATCGACACCGCAGCGGCGTTCGGCTATGCGATTTATCGGAAAAATCGACATGAAGGGTCACGATCATGAAACGCTCCGCCATCARCGACGTCATCCGCGAAGCCGACGCTTTCATCCGCTCGTTCGGCTACATCATGCCGCCCTTCGCCTATTGGTCGCCCGAGGAGATGAAGGCGCGTCAGGTCGATTCTTCGGCGATCTTCACCTCGCGGCTCGGCTGGGACATCACCGATTACGGCCAGGAGAAGTTCAAGGATCTCGGCCTGTTCCTGTTCACCGTGCGCAACGGCCGCTACGAGGACATGAAGAAGGGCATGGGCATGCTCTATGCCGAGAAGATCATGATCTCGCGCAAGGACCAGCTGTCGCCGATGCACCGCCACAACATCAAGGCCGAGGACATCATCAACCGCGGCGGCGGCAAGCTGGTGCTGGAGCTGTTCATGCACGACCGCGACGGCGGCATCGACCCCAAGGCCGAGGTGTCGGTGCCGGTCGACGGAACCATCCACAGGCTGCCGGCGGGTGGCCTGCTGAAGCTCGACCCGGGCCAGAGCGTCACGCTGCTGCCCGGCGTTTGGCACGCCTTCTGGGCCGAGGGCAAGGACGTGCTGATCGGCGAGGTCTCGACCGTCAATGACGATCTCACCGACAATGTGTTTCGCGAGACGATCGGCCGCTTCTCCAACATCGACGAGGACGTCGCACCGGTGCACCTGCTGGTGGCCGACTATGAGAAATGGCTGGGGTAGCCGGGCCGAGCAACTCCATTAAGAATGCGGGTTTCCGTCGGGAATGCCCTAGTCGTCCCAGTTCAGCTGCTGAAAGAACGTCCAGACACTGATAGTGCTGTCATTCCGATCGCTCGTACTGTGCAATGTCAGGACGATATCCACGGTGGGCGGCGCTTTGATCATGACTGTAATCACGCGCGTCCCGTCGTCAGGTACGATACCTATGCCTGAGGTGATTTCCCAATTTCCTCCGGCCTGCTGAAGTCGGGGAGCGGAATCTTCGAATTGCTCCTTCATCGATGCATCGTTTGGAAACGGTTCGTCGGTGAGTTCTGCAAATTCCTCCCACGATCCGGAGACTGCCGCCTGGATGGCGCGTTCTATTCTGGCGCTCTCTGCTTGGCTGATTTTTGCAGACATACTGAGAGCTCCTCTCTACCGCGCGTACTTATCCGCCTTGCGGTTGCCGAGCAGCAGCTTGCGCTCCAGATGTGCCCTGAGCTCACCGTAATAGGCGGTGAGGAACGCTTTTGAATCGATCGGCTCGACCTTCGCACCAATCTTACGGCTGATCGTTTCCGCCACCGCTTTCATCGCGAAATAGTCGTCGCGGCGCAGCACTTCCTCCAGCTTGTGCAACTCGGCGATGCCATAGGCGTCGAGCTGCGCCGGGCTGAAATGGAAGCGCTTGGCAATCGGGTCTTGCCGCTGCGAAAGGTCCTCGACCAGCTTGAACTTCGGCGTCTCCACCACCCAGGTTCCGGCAAGCAGATCGCCAATGCGCAGCCGGTCGCGGTTGAACAGCAGAAACAGCGAAAACAGCAGTGCCCACACCAGGCCGAAAATCGTAGAAAGCGTGTCGGCGACGCCGGCGCCGCCGCGCCCGGCGATGATCGACAACGGCAGGAAAACCTCGATCTCGCGCATCAAATTGCGCGCGATGACCTGATCGATGGTGAGACCGGCGCCGCTGCGCGAGGCGACCCGCACGCCGACGATCCGCTTGCCAGGCGTCGCGGCTCGCCGCCCCGCCTCGAAGGCGATGAAATAGGCGTTGCGCAGCAGGAAGATGAAGATCATCCAGACGATGAAGAGCGGCTCCGCCTCCTTCACGCCAAGGCCGCCGAGGCCGAAGATGACGACGAGGGTGACCACAATGGCGGCAGCGACAATGATCACCACATCGAGCAGGAAGGCCGCGGCCCGCGTGCCGGCGTCCGCCAGCTTGACCTTGAGGTCGACACCTTCCGGCGTGATCAGCGGCCTTATCAGCGCGGCAGGGTTTCTAGCCGTTGCCATGCCGCACCATCCGGAACAGGTAGAAATAGGCGATCCATAGCGTCAGCATGCCGCCGCCAATGGCGTAGCGCGCCGCATCGCTGGTGATCGTCTGCCGGCCGATGCCTTCGAGCAGGCCGGCAAACAGAAGCATCACCATGACGCCGACCATGGCGGTCGCCGCCACCCGCCCGGCCTGGGCGGCAGCGGCCATTCGGGTCAGTTCGCCGGGGAAGGCGATGCGCGTTCCGATCCGCATGCCTGCCGCACCAGCGAGCGCTATGGCGAACAGTTCCGTCGTGCCGTGGATCGACAGCCAGCCGCCAAGCTCGAAGCCCAATCCCTTGGCCGCGTAGACCTGGAACAGCGCGCCCAGCATGCATCCGTTCATCAGGATGAGGAGCACACTAGGCACCGCGAAGGCGAAGCCCAGCGCAAAGGCCAGGATTGCCACCTGCGTGTTGTGGGTAAAGAGATAGGCGGCAAAGCCGGACAGGAAATGGCCGCCGCCACTGTCATAGAGCACGCTGCGTAGCGCCTCGGCCGACGAGTCCGGATTGCGTCCGCCGGCAAGGCTGGGCGCAATGATGGCGTCGTACCAGCGGCTGTCGGAGGCCACCAGCCAGTAGGCGGCAATCGCGCCGATCACCGTCAGCCCGACCGACACCCAGGTCTCGCGCCACAGATCGCGGATCGCCGCCGGCCAGTCGCGCAGGAAGAAATCGCCGACGCGCTGCCTCAGGCCGCGCCGTGCGCCATAGAGATAGAAATAGCCGCGCAGGCTGAGCGCCTCCAGATAGGCGATCAGCGCGCTGTCGAGGGACGTCGCGCGGGCCACCGAGAGCGAGGACAGCGCCGAGCGATAAAGCAGCGGCAGCGACAGCAGCTCGTCTTCCGAAAGCGTACGCGGCGCGCGTTTTTCGACCCGTGAAAGCAGCGCCTCGAACGCCTTCCAGTCGGCCTCGCGCTCCTGGCGGAAGCTTGCCAGCGACTGGCGTACGGCATCGGTGCCGGTGGGCAGCGTCATWGGAGGTTCTCCTCCTTGAGTTGGATATAACGCTCGACCAGCGCCGGGCCGAGGCGTTGGTGGTCGGCCTCGATCACATGCGCACCAAGCAGCCGCAGCCGCCCAATCACCACTTGCCGCTCCCGAAGCAGGCCGCCCGCGATGACTGCGCGGGCCACATCCTCGGGTTTCGTGGGTTGCATGTCGGCCAGCGTCTCCAGTTCGACATCCTTCATCAGCATGAACAGCACCAGATGCCGCTCGGTCAGCCGGCCGACGGTGCGCAGCATCAGCTCGGCGCTGATCGGGTCGACGAAATCGGTGAAGATGATGACCAGCGAGCGACGGTCAAGCTTGGCCGCCAATGTCGTCAATGCCAGGGTGAAATTGGTCTCCTCGCTGGAATAATCGATCTCGGCCGCGCGCTTCTGGATCATCATGAAACTCGGCGAGCCGCGCACCGCGCCGCTCGAGACACGCGGCTTGGCGTCGAAGGAGAACAGGCTGACAAGGTCGCCGCCCTTGAGCGCAATGAAGGCCGACAGAAGTGCCGCCGTTACCGCCCGATCAACCTTCGGCACGCCGTCGACCGGCTCGCACATCAGCCGTCCGCAGTCGATTGCCAGCACAATGTTGTTGTTCTCCTCGATGCGAAATTCGCGTGCCAAAAGCTTGCCGTGGCGCGCGCTGCGCTTCCAGTCGATCATCCGCCGGCCCATGCCTGGCTGATAGTCCTTCAGCGACTCGAACTCGCGGCCCTGGCCAGCCCGCCTTTGCGCGTGGCCGTCGGCGAGCGCGGAGCGCTGCAGCAACGTGATCGCCTCATCGCGCGCGCGGCTGACATCGGGCAGCACCGCCACCTTGCGGTCCATCGGCAGGACGACCTGGTTCCAGGTCAGCCCGAACGGGCCGTTCCAGCGCAGCCACAGCCGGTCGAAACTGGCGATGCCGCGCCTCAGCGCGTCGAATTCGAGATCGAGCGTGCCGCCATTGGCGGGCAGGGCGCCACCGGTGCCGCCGACCGGCGCCAGCCGTTGATCGTGGCCGACGCGCGCCTGCAGCCCGCGCCCGCCAAGGCTGGCCGCGACATGGAGGGTGAAACGCCCGCCAACGCCGACTTGCGGCGGCGCCGAAAGACTGGCGGTGAGTGAGGCGCGTCCGCGCCCGGCCGCCGCATCGACCGCCAGGAAGGCGAGCAGAATACAGATCCACAACAGGCCGAGATACCAGAACGAGGGCAGTGCTAGCGCGATCAGGAAGGCAGGGATGGCCCCCGCCGCCGCTGCCCAGACCGCTCTGCCGCTTGGGTAGATCAACGCGGCGCTGCCGTCTGGTCGACAAGGTCCGWSACGATCTGCTCCACCAGCCGCCCGTCGATCTGCGCCGCCGGCGACAGGATGACGCGATGGCGCAGCGCCGGCACGGCAAGTGCCTTGACGTCGTCGGGGATGACATAGGCGCGGCCGTCCAGCGCTGCCCTGGCGCGGGCGGCCCGGGCCAGCATGGCGCCGGCGCGAGGACTGGCGCCAACCTCCAGATCCGGGCTTTCGCGGGTGCCGCGCACAAGGGCAGCGATGTAGCCGACGATATCGTCGACCAGCGTGACATCGCCGACGGTGGCAAGTGCTGCCTCCAGCGTCTTGCGGTCGGTCCGCGCCTTGATGCCGTATTGCTCGATGTCGTGCGAGGCGGAGCCGCCGCCGTGATGCACGATGATGGCACGTTCCTCCTGTGCATCGGGATAGCTTACCCGGTGCTTGAACAGGAAGCGGTCGAGCTGGGCTTCGGGCAGGGGATAGACGCCCTGATGCTCGATCGGGTTCTGCGTCGCCACCACCATGAAGTTCTGGCTGAGCGCATGCGTGGTGCCGTCGAAGGTCACAGCGTGTTCCTGCATGGCTTCGAGGAGCGCGRCCTGSGTCTTSGGCGGCGTGCGGTTGATTTCGTCGGCRAGCAGGAGRTCGCAGAAGATTGGGCCGCGCGTCAGCGTGAACTGCCCGCTCTGGAAATTGTAGATGTTGGAGCCGACAATATCGCCGGGCATCAGGTCGGGCGTGAACTGGATGCGGCCATAGGCGACGCCGAGCGCCTGTGCGAAGCAGCGCGCGGTCATGGTCTTTGCTGTGCCCGGCGGGCCTTCCAGCAATATGTGTCCGCCGGCGAACAAGGCCGTCAGCATCAGATCGACCGTGTCGCGCTGTCCGGTGATCGCTTTCGCCACTTCTTCCCTGATCGCATTCGCCAGGGCCTTCACATCATCGACGTTCACCGAGCCTCCTTGTCGTCCAGTCATGCAGCTCTTGCGCTGCTTCATGCATTTGAGCCAGCTTCCTGGCTTCGTTCGCGGCCTTGAAGCGACGGCTGAAGCCCTGAATTTCGCCGTGGTCGCGGGAATCGAGCCAACGGTCGAGTGCTTCGCCTGGCAAGCCTTGCGGCGCGCCGAGCAATGCACCGGCACGCGCACGCATCAGCGCCGCATAGCGGTCGCCGAGCTCCTCGATCCGCCCGGCGCGCTTCAAAAGCATCGCCGTGGTGTCGACCAGCGCCTGTTTGCCGAAGGCAATCGCCCGGGCCTCGGTGCGCGGCGGTCCGAACCGGCCGAGCCCATGCAGGAAGGCGAGCGCGGCCGCCGCCAGCACCGACAGCGTCAGCGCCAGGAAGGGCGGCTCGACCAGGAGCTTGGCCAGATCGTATTTTCGCCCCGCGCCGTGCAGCGTCAGGTCGAACATGACCCCAACATCGTCAAGCGAGGCCAGGAGATCAAAGACCGCTGCCGCCTTTTCGGGATCCTTGAGCCCGGCGTTGTTGATGAGGTCGGGATCCGTCAGGATGTAGAATTGCTTGTAGGGGAGTTTGCTGAGAACGGCCTTGCCGTCGCCAGCCGCAATCCATGGAGTGCTGTCCGCGATCCACTGCAGGTCATCGGGCGCGGCAACCAAATGGCCCTCGATGTCGATCTTGTTGGCCGTGCCTTTGCCTTCGCCGAGCTTTGCCTTGGTGATGCGGCCTAGCCAGTCGTTGACGACCGGGTCCGGCAGCCGCTCTATCTTCATCTCCCATCCTTCGTGCGTTTCCAGCGGCAAGGTTTGCCATTTGGGCAGCACGAACAGCGTCGGCAGGTCTTGCCGAAGATGGATGATGTTTTTGAGCGCCTCCGGATCACTTTCCGGCGAGATGGTGACGATGAGCAGGATATTCCTTGATAGGTCTTTCTCGGTCTTCGCCATGTAGGGCAGGCCACCGGTCAGTTTCAGCCATTCCACAAGGCCCGCATAGCCCGAACCGCCCTTGGAGAGCGGCGTCGCCCCGCCTTCCGGCTGGCGAAAATCGGGCGCGTAGGTCGACAACAGGAAAAATCCCGCCGCCGCGAGCAGGCTGGCAAAAATCCCCCAGAACAGGGTTTTTCGGCTGAACGGTTCCTGCACCGCCTCGACGGCGGGCGCGCTCATGTCCAGGCATCCCTGAAGGCGAAGCGCTCATAGGCGCCGCGCGCCTGCCGCCAGCCTTCGGCGCCGACCGGCCGGCGGGCAAACAGGGCGGCCTCGACGATGCGCGCGATCTCGCTGAAGGCGTGGCGCGCCCGCGACGGGAGCGATGGGGCCGTGGCAATGTCGCGCGACGTCAGCGATGGGCGCAGGAAGTCGGGCAACCGCCCGGCAATGTCGGCTACGCTGCGCCGAAGCAGAAGATGCACCGCCTCGTCATAGTCGCCGCGCGCGGCGAGCGCGTCGGCCTCGGACAGCAGGATCTGTGCCGCCGCGGCGTCCGGGCGCMATGTCTCTTCCGCCTCTGTCTGCTTGCGAGTGCGCCGCCATGGCAGGCGCCATGCCACCCCCTTCGCTTCGAGGGCGACGAGAACCACGATGACCGTGACGCCGATGATCACCGCGCCCCAGAACAGGTAGATCATGTAGGGGCCGATCTTCGCCAGCATCTCCAGCACGGGCTTCAGCCACCCCGGCGGTTCCGGGGGTACGAGGCTCGGCAGATCGAATTGGATGGAGTTATCCGCCAGCAACTGCTTGTGCAGGTTTGCCAGCCATTCGGCGTCCGCCGTGCCCGGCTGTGCGACTGTCACCCGCTCGCTCCCTGCAACCCGCGGTTCGGTGCCAACTTTGGCAATGCTGCACGACAATTGCAAGTGATTGGACGTCAGTTATCAATACTGGCAGATTTGCAGTCGGGACCACTGCTTGGCATGACCCGGCGAGGAGGGGACAACGCATGACTTCAACCACATTTGCACGACGAGAGAAATTCGATATCGGCAGGGTGTTCAACAACACATTTGCTGTTATCGGTCGCAACATCGGCCTTTGCGTTGGCCTTGCCGCGCTGTTTTCAGGCCTGCCGAATCTTGTCTCCCAGCTTGCGCGCCCGGCTACCAAAACAGTTGGAGATCCAGCGAATCTTGCCTTGGTAACCGCAAACTACAAATTCGGCTATTTCGTTGGCTTCGCGGTCTTTGCAATACTTTATATCGGGTTTTCGCTTCTGTTGCAGTCCAGTCTCGTCCGGGCAGCGATCGAAGACTTGAACGGCAAGCGGCCGACCTTCGGCGATTGCATCCGCGTTGCGATCCGCAATTTGCTGCCGACGCTCGGGATCGGCCTGCTCGTCGCACTTGGCGTTGGCTTTGCCTCGATTGCTTTGCTGGTGCCCGGCATCATCCTCTGGCTCGGCTGGTTGGTGGCGATACCGGTGCTTATCCAGGAGCGGCTCGGCGTGTTCGGTTCGATGTCGCGCAGCCGCGCGCTGACGAAGGGCAGCCGCTGGGCCCTGTTCGGACTCTTCCTGATCCTGATCATCATCGGACTTGTCATCCAGTCGATGAGCGCGGTGGTCATTTATCTCTTCCATGGAATTATCGCCGCGGTCTTGGCCGCCTTGGTGCAGACCATTGTGTCGATGGTGGTCTCGGTCGCCACGGCCGTGAGCTACATCGAACTGCGGCGGGTCAAGGAAGGCACCAGCGTCGATGAACTGGCGGAGATATTCTCCTAGGTGCATGGTCCGCGCCGGCCAGGGGATCAGTTGTCAATGTAATTCGGCTTGCCGGAAGGGACGATCGTGGCTGCGACTGCGCTGGCGCCTCCGGAAACATTCCGGATCGGGAGGGTTCTCAGCGAAAGCTTCGCGGTCATCGGCCGCAATATTGGTGTTTGTTTTTGGCTGGGCTTGATTCTCGGTGGCTTGCCAAGAGCCATATTCGGGACCCTCCTTGGGCCGATCGTATCCAGGTATGGCATCCATGACTTTCCGGCCCTTCGGGTCACCTATGCTCTCGTTCAATTGATCGGCTACAAATGTTCCGATGGCATGCTTCAAGTTGCCTTTGCGTGGCTGGCGATGGAGGATTTGCGTGGGAATCGGCCAACGTTGCGGCATTGCCTGGGGGTTACAGGAGCGACGCTACTTTCGGCTGCAGCCATCTGGCTGCTCGCCAACCAGCTCTTCGTGTTCTGCGGAGACATCGACCAATACGCAATCGACCACTACATTCAGTTCTTAATCAAAATTCCTTTGCCATCTGTCGTCTGGGTTCCTGCAGGCGTAGTTGTCACGTCCATTCCCGCATTGATATTTTGGGTTCGCTGGTTCGTCGCGATCCCGACCCTTGTCAGGGAGAGGTCAAGTGTATTGAGGTGCCTGGCGCGCAGTCGCGACCTAACCAAGGGGAGCCGATGGCCTTTGGTCGGGTTTTGCCTAGGATTGTCCGTGGTTTTTTTCCTGACGGGTTTGGCCTTGAGACCTAAGACATGGCCGTTCGGCGCGCCGACGCGTTATCTTCTTGATGCCTTGCTGGATACAACCAACGACGTCGTGACGGCGGTGGTCATGGCGGTTGGTTACGACGAATTGCTAAGGATCAAGGAAGGCACCGGCGTCGACGATCTGGCCGAAGTCTTTTCCTAGCCGGGCGTTCGGCTGCGCCGGCACCCCAGGATCTCAA
>NZ_JBFUGJ010000196.1:0-11196 GCF_056402975.1 Mesorhizobium sp. P3_A9
AATAAGGAATCCCGGATCGTGCCGCCGATAACGTCGTCGTCCTCGACCGCGTCGTCTCGTGAGTAGCCGACATAGCTATCTTCGATGAGGAAGGTGCCAGTGCCGCCGACACGGATGCCATCCCAAGGCTGGGTGATTGTCCATTCGTCGATCACAAAGCTGTGGGCTGAATTCACACGGACTGCGGCGGAGTTGACGTAAATATTCTCCCAGTCGCCGGTTTGGGAGACCGTGCCGTTGATCGTGCCGCCCAAAGCCACGAGGTTGTCGCCGGGGTTGACGACCGCGAAGGGATAGAGGTTGGTGGGGCTTCCCTGATTGGCGACGATCCACGAGGCGCTGGTGGCATCGATTATGGTGTCGGCGGGCAGACCGGATATTTTATATTGGCGGTAGCCATAGTCGCCGCTCAAGACAATGGTGTTCGTATTGGCCATGCTTGGCCACCTTTCACACCCCTCGCCCTTTTCGCCACGTGCCTGAAGCCAGAAAGGCCTGCACATATCAGAGCCCCGTCGGCGATGTCGTGCAAATCACAAAATATGACAAAATATCGGACACCCACGTCCAATTACAGCGCCCCGCAGGATAAGTACGTCGATCCCGCTATAGGGCTACCACGACCAGTCGGCTAGTCATCTCGTTGACGAGCGCAAGCGCCCGCGCAAAGTCGCGGTTCCATGGATGTTCCTTTCTGATGATTGGCTATGGTCGGCGCCAGGAGGACCGAGCGGATGAAGAAGTACGACGAACCCAGAGGGGACCGGGTGAAGCTTCCGAAGTCTTGGTCGGAATTGCGTCCCGGCTTGCGATGGCTATGGGCGTCCATCAATAAATTCAATGGTCATGGTGGGCCCGGAGGGCATATTAAAATCGTTGATTTTGTTGAGTTTTTCGTGGGCCAAAATCAGAAATCTTCCCGTATCGTTCCGTATGGCTCCGAGACTGCCTTAAAGTTGAAGGAACGCCTTCACTGCGTTCGACAACGCTCCCTAGCCGTCTCGAAAAGTACCGTCACCGCTCCGCCAGCGGTCGTTCCATGTCGAGTGCATTCAAATTTTTTGCACCGAGCACGACAGGCGTTGCTTGGATGAGCTTGAGCGACTTGACCATCTTCACCGTCGCGGCCTTGTACTTCTTGAAATGAGCGGATTCCAAATGCGACCGGTATGCATCTGTATCGCGATAGATTTCGAAAACTCTCACGTGGGAGGGATTTTCGCTTTCGGCCACGGCATACAACACAAGGACTCCCGCCTCTTCGCTGACCGCCGTCGCAATCTGCTCCTCGACCGCAGCTTTATAGTCCTCGAACCGGGCRGGATCGATTTCGAGCTCCGCTATCTGCACATAGAGATTTTGCATTTCCCCACGGGACGGGAGTGGAGCGCCTCCTGTGCCCTTTATCATTCCATTCCTTCCTTGTGTGGCGGCGCCTACCGGCCAGCGTCGCAAAGCCAGGTGCGCCTCTGCGCGTGATTATCGCGATCATAAGGTTTGCGGCCTTAAGCCTCAACGCGTTTCGGCAACTCGGAGACCAGAGCATCGATTGCCAGTCGTGACCGCAGCGGCGGCTTGTGCAATGAATGGACCTAACCGCAAAACCAATCGATGAATGCTCGGAGTTTTGGCGGCTGATTGCGTGTGGGATAATAAAGCTTGAACTGGACAGGACCTGGCTCGAATCCTGTCAAAAGCTCAACCAGTTCACCTGCCTCGATGGCAGGTATTTCCGTCGCTCTGTAGAGTTGGGCGAGACCCAGGCCCGAGCGAACGGCAAAATCGAAATGGTGATTGTCGTCGAACACCAGTCGCGGTGGCGGATCGAGACGAAAAACCTGATCGTTGACGTTGAAGGTCAACGGCTCCAGTCGCTGGCTCCCAGGAAACCTGTAACGGATAACCTCGTGGCTTCCCAGATCATTAGGATGCTGCGGGGTGCCAAAAGCTTCCAGGTAGGAGCGCGAGGCCAGCACTGAGCGGCGAAGAGGTGGACCAATGGATCGAGCGATCATATCCATCTCCAGTGTATCTTGAAAACGGATTCCGGCGTCGAAGCCACCAGCTACGATATCGGACAATCGATCGTCGGTTGCGAGTTCGATTGTGATGTCCGGGTAGTGCCGGACGAAGGCGACCAGTCGCGGCAAGATGCAGACCTGAGCCGCCAGCCGCGACAGGTTGATCCGCAAATTTCCTGCCGGCCGCTTCCCAACCGTCCGAACCCGGTCGAGTGCGTCCGCGATGTCGCTGAACGCTCGGTCCGTGTTTTCAAGCAGGAGGCGGCCCGCCTCGGTCAGCCGGACACTACGGCTTGTGCGCTCGAAAAGCCGGACCCCCACAAGGGACTCGATCTGGCGAATCTTCTGCGACACCGCTGACGGCGTTATCCCCAACGGGCCGGAAGCGGCTGTGAAGCCATTGGTCGTGGCGACCATCCGGAAGATCGGCAGCAGCGAGAAAAGATCGAGCGCCATCATTAAGTCCTGCTTCAAGGCTCTTGAAGCATGACCCAACTCGACTTCACAATCAAGCGGAGCCATCTAGGGAGCATCTTTCAAACCTGGAGTTAAAAATATGACCGAAGATTTGGCCCTAAGGGCATGGCCGGACAGCCTCGCAAACGCGATCGATGTTGCGATCGAGGACGCACTGGCAGAGGGCCGCATCGCTGGTGGCGTCGTGCTCGTCGCCCAAGATGGCAAGATCGTTTACGAGCGGGCGGCAGGCTTTGCTGACCGTGAGACAGGCAGACAGATGCAGATCGAGACGCCTTTCCGCTTCGCTTCCGTCACGAAAGCCTTCACGACCATGGCTGCGTTGAAATTGATGGAGGCCGGACGTCTGTCGCCCGAAGACAGGGTGACGAAGTATCTGCCGGAGTTTACGCCTCGTCTCGCCGATGGCTCGATAGCCGACATCAGGATCGGTCAGTTGATGGCGCATACGGCCGGGCTGGACTACCGCAACCAGCAACCCGCCGATGGACCCTATGCCCGTGCCGGGGTGTCGGATGGTCTTGAGGAGAGCCGGGGCTCACTCGAAGCAAATCTCGCCCGTATCGCTAGCGTGCCGTTGGATCGCATTCCCGGCGAGGGCTGGCGCTACTCCATTGCGACGGACGTTCTGGGCGGCGTGATTGAGGCCGTCACCGGCACGACCCTTGACGGCGCAATCAGCGCCCTGGTCGCCAAGCCGTTACAATTGGGTGCGGCGTTTCATTGGCCCCAAGAGGATATTGCGGTCCCCTACCACAATGGCGCATCGGCGCCCGTGCGGATGACCACCGGTGTCGAGGTGCCGCAGCGTTACATTGAAGGTCCCGGCGTTCGCTTCGATCCGGAGCGCATTCGCGACGCGTCCGCCTGGCCCTCGGGCGGCGCGGGCATGGCTGGCCGCGCGCGCGACGTGCTGACCCTGCTTGAGGCTTACCGCACCGGCGCTTTCCTGGGCGATGATCTGCGTGAAGCGGCGAGGACCCCCAGAGTCGGCGCGGAGGCTCAGGCGATGGGCCCGGGGTGGGGCTTTTCCTGGCTGGGCGCTGCCCTGATCGACCCCGCGTCCACCGGTAGCAAATGGAGCAAAGGATCGGTTTCCTGGGGCGGAACATATGGCAATTGGTGGGGTATCGATTTCGCCAGGAAGAGAAGCGTCGTCTCGATGACGAACACTGCCTACGAGGGAATGTCGGGCAGGTTCGCGCAGAGCATCGCGGCGGCGACCGCGATGCCGCTTTTGTAATTCTGGCTCAGAGCGTGATCGGACAGACGGCAAGCTACGGCCTCAAGCCTCCACGCGTTTCGGCAACTCGGAGACGAGGGCATCGATTGCCAGTCGTGAGCGCAGCGGCAAATATTGAGTGGCCGGCCAGACAGCGTAGCACTCCATCGATGCGCTTGGACGATTGGCCCACAATGCAACGAGAGAGCCGGCAAGCAATTCATCGCGGATGAGCCAGTGGGGAACCCAGGCCAGACCCATACCGTCGACGGCGGCGTTAGCGATGGCCTCGAGGTCATCGAACCGAAGCCGCGACGTGACCGAGATGTCGATTAGTTTGCCGCTAGCGTCTGGGAGTTGCCAGGCTTGTCCGTGATCGGCGCGCCAATAGAGCAACGTGTCATGGGCTGCCAGATCCGTAATTTCATCGGGAGCACCCTTGGCGGCCAGATACGCGGGAGCGGCACAGAGGACCTTGCGTTGGCTGGTGATGCGCCGCGCTTGCAATCCAGCACCGTTGCCCAAGACACCGTTGCGAACCGCGAGGTCCACGCCATCGGCAATCAGATCGACCTGCCTGTCGCTGAAGCTCAGATCGAGTTCGAGCCGAGGGTGCTCGCGGGCGAAAGCGAGAAGAACAGGCGCTACACAATAGCGGCCAAACAACACCGGCATGGAAACGCGCAGCCTTCCCACGACGTCGCGTCTTCCCGATTCGAGAAGGGACTCGCCAGCCCGCAGTTCCTCCATCGCACGCAGGCACCGCTCGTAATATTGCTGGCCGTCCTCCGTCAGATTTTGCGTGCGGGTGGTCCGGTGAAAAAGGCGAACACCGAGCCGTTCTTCCAACCGTGCGATGGACTTTCCGACAGCAGAGCGAGTGAGTGCAAGCCGTTCGGCAGCCTTGGCAAACCCACCAGCTTCAACCACCTCGACGAATACCGGCACGCCGTCAAATCGATTACGCATCTAGCGACTGGTCCCAGGAAGGGTATGAGCATTGTAGAACGGCGGGAACCAAAAACGGGAAGAACTGTCGCCACCGCCAACGTTCATTCTACGCTAAGTACAAAAACACGCCAACGATTTTGAACGGTCGCGGTCATGCACCGCATTATTGCGGCCGGCAACAGCCATCTGGAGCTGGAAGCCTATTTGGGTCGGCGCGTTGCCCAGACCGTGCGCCGACTTCAGCCTGCTTGATCCGCATTTTTCTCAACCCAGGAGCCTCATCATGAAACTGCTTTGCCTCGACATTCCCCAACCCGGCGCCACCATGGAACGGTATCAACCGCATATGACGGACGAAGTCCGCCATACCTGGCAGGCTTACAAGAGCGGTATCGTGCGCGACATCTATTTCCGCCAGGACCGTCCGGGCGTGGCCATCATCGCCGAATGCGACTCGATCGATGCCGCCAAAGAGGCTCTGAGCGAGTTCCCGCTGGCCAAGGCCGGGCTCATCGACTGGGATGTTATCCCGCTTGGCCCTTTCCTCAATTGGGAAACGCTGTTCGCATCCGGAAATGCCTGAGACTGCGCAAAATCACGGAGCACTTCGCGCCCGCCGCGATCGGCGGGCGCAGCAGCTTTCGTCAAGCGCTTCAATCCCGTCTGGATCGACAAGGAATACGGACAATGAATGTGCTGGGCTATTCCGCACCATCGGCCACCGGGGCTCTTGAGCCTTTCGCCTTCGAGCGGCGCGCTGCGCGGCCCGACGATGTCGTGATCGACATCGTCTATTGTGGGGTCTGCCATACGGACCTGCATTTGGTCCGCAATCACTTTGGCTTCACGAGTTATCCCATCGTTCCCGGCCACGAGATCATCGGAAGGGTTCGACAGGTCGGCGAGAAAGTCAGCCGCTTCAAGGCGGGTGACATGGTCGGCGTCGGCTGCATGGTCGACTCCTGCCAGCACTGCAAACCCTGCCTCAATGGATGGGAGCAGGACTGCGCCGAAGGCGCGACCTTTACCTATGCCAGCATCGACAGGCACGATGGCAGCCCAACCTATGGCGGCTATTCCGACATGATCTTGGTGTCGGAGAGGTTTGTTCTCGCTCTGCCCGATGGACTCGATCCGGCCGGGGCCGCGCCGCTCCTATGCGCCGGCATTACCACCTGGTCGCCGCTCCACCGCTGGAATGTCCATGAAGGCAGCAAGGTCGCCGTGATCGGTCTTGGCGGCCTCGGCCACATGGCGCTGAAGCTCGCCAAGGCGCTCGGCGCCGACGTCACGCTGTTCACCCGGTCAACCGGCAAGGATGAGGACGCTTTCCGCCTCGGCGCCGATCATGTGGTGCTGTCGAGCGATCCGGCCCAGATGGCGGCCGTCGCCGRCCAATTCGACGTGATCATCGACACAGTCCCCTACGACCACGACGTCAACCCATACATGCCGACGCTTGCGCTGGAAGGCGTGCTTGTCCTGATTGGCTATATGGGGCCGCTTGGCACGCCGGTGAACGCCGGCGGCGTTGTGCGCGGCCGCAGGGCGATCTCGGGATCGTTCATCGGCGGCATCGCCGAGACCCAGCAGATGCTCGATTTCTGCGGTCAGCACGGCATCGTCTCGGATGTCGAGATCATTGCGATCCAACAGATCAATGAAGCCTATGAGCGCATGTTGAAGAGCGACGTAAAGTATCGCTTCGTCATCGACATGGCCTCACTCAAATCACGAGGAACATGACAATGCCAGACAATATCAAGCCCATTCTTTGCGTCGTCACCAGTCACCCGATCCGCGGCGACAGCGGCGAGCCGACAGGCTTCGCCATGGTCGAGCTCACGCATCCGCTTGCGGTGTTCCGCGAAGCCGGCATCCCGGCCGAGATCGCCTCGATCCGGGGCGGGCATCCACCGATCGACTTCTTCGACCTCAAGGATCCGGTCAACGACCGCTTCTGGCACGACCAGGAATTCCGTGACGCGCTCGCCCACTCGCTGATCCTTGGCGAACTCGACCCGTCACGCTATTCGGCGGTTTTCTTCGCCGGCGGCCACGGGACGATGTGGGACTTTGCTGACAATGCGGCTGTCCAGCGCGTCATCCGCGAGATCTACGAAGCAGGCGGCATCGTGTCCGCAGTTTGCCATGGCCCGGCAGCCCTGGTGAACGCGACGCTTTCGGACGGCAGCTATCTCGTAGCCGRCAAGAAGGTCGCCGCCTTTACCGACGAGGAGGAGGCGGAGGTCAAGTACACGAAAGTCGTGCCTTATCTGCTCGCGACCACTCTCAAGGAGCGGGGTGCGCTGCACCAGCCGGCCCCGAACTGGACGGAGAAGGTTGTGGTCGACGGCCGCCTGATCACCGGCCAGAACCCGGCGTCCGCGCACGGCGTCGGCGAGGCAGTCGTCGGTCAGCTGACCGCAAAGTCCTGAGCGACAATATCCGGGCCATTGATCTTGGGCGCGACGAATAGCTGTCGATCTGAGGCGCCGGAGTGCAGCAGGAGGAAGGAGCAGAGATGAAGATCATCGCGATCGAAGAGCATGTACTTCCCGAAGAGGTGCAGCATGCGTGGAACACCATTGCCGGCGCCGATGACGGAACACTCGGGCTCAATCCCGGGATCCTCGGCAATCGCCTCGCTGATCTTGGCGAGCAGCGCCTCGCGCTGATGGACGAAACAGGTGTCGACGTGCAGGTCCTCTCCCTGACGACGCCCGGCCTCAACAACCTTGGGAATCACGCCGCCGATCTGGCTCGCCGGGTCAACGATCTCCTGGCTGAAACCGTGGCCTCGAAGCCATCCCGCTTCCAGGCATTGGCAGTGCTGCCATCCGCAAGCCCTGACGCAGCCGCGCAGGAACTCGAGCGCTGTGTCCTCGAGCTCGGCTGCAAGGGCGCCATTCTCTACGGCCGCATCGGTGAGAAAAATCTGGACCATGCGATCTTCGAGCCGACATTCGCCCGCGCGGCGGAGCTGGGTGTCCCGCTGCTGATCCATCCCCAGATTCCGCAGACGAGCATTCGCGACGCCTATTATGCGGGGTTCGGCGCACCGGTTGACCTTGCCCTCTCGACCTTTGGTCTTGGATGGCACTACGAGGCCGGCATTCAGTTCGTCCGCGTCGTCCTGGCCGGGGTATTCGACCGCCATCCCAACCTTCAGATGATCCTTGGCCACTGGGGCGAAATGGTGATCTTTTATCTCGAGCGGCTCGCAATGCTCGATCGGGTGTCGGGGTTGCAGCGGCCGTTTGTCGAGTATGTCCGCAACAATCTCTATCTGACCGCCAGCGGAATGTTCAGTCCGGCATATCTGCAGCAGGCGATCGGCGCCGTCGGCCCCGACCGCATCCTGTTTTCGACGGACTATCCCTACCAGTATCGCCCAGGAAGCGACGCACGGAGATTCGTGGAAGATCTGACGCTCGACAACGCCGACAAGGCGAAGCTTGCCCACGAAAACTGGGAGCATTTGACCAGGAGTTCTGGCTAAGAACCCGGCGCAGCCGGGTCCCAGCCTCAACGGATAGCAACACCTACACCGGCTCGCCGGTCGTAAAGGTTTGTCCGCTGATAGGCCTAAGTCATCGTCGGTGCACCTCCTCAATTCATTAGAAGGACCCACGACATTGAAGCTCACAGGAAATACAATTCTTATCACCGGCGGCGCAACCGGTATCGGTTTTGCGCTCGCGCGACGCTTTTCCGAAAAAGGCAATCAGGTTATAATCTGCGGTAGGAACGAAGCCGCTCTTCGCAAAGCGAAAGAAGAAGCGCCGGCGCTAGTCACCCGCATCTGCGATATCGCCGATACCGCAAGTCGCCGGTCGATGGCCGATTGGCTGAAAGCGAGCCATCCAACCCTCAATGTCGTCATCAACAATGCCGGCGTTCAGCACCGGCGCGACTTCAACCATGATCCGGAGATCGCCACTCTCGATCAGGAAGTGGCTATCAACCTCACAGCGCCTATCCACCTGATCGCCGACCTGCTGTCCACCCTCAGGCAGCAGGAGCACGCTCATATCATCAACGTCAGCTCGGGGCTGGCCTTCTCGCCGATGGCGGATGTGCCGGTTTATTGCGCCACCAAGGCCGCGATTCACTCCTTCACGCTGAGCCTGCGCCATCAGTTGAAATCGACAGGAATCCGGGTGGTGGAGATAGCCCCACCGATTGTCGATACCGGTCTTGGTGGCAACACGCGCAGTGAAGGGACAGCCAACCGTATGATGGTCAGTTCGGAAGAATTCGCCACGGAAGCGCTTGCGCAGCTCGAAGCGGACAAGGACGAGGTGCTTGTCGGTATCTCTGCCCAAACACGCCAGCTGGGCGAAGCCTTGTTCGAGCGGATGAACAGCCGCTCCTGAGCCACCATGGGATTGCCGCGCGGGTCTCGGCAATCCCCGTCGTGCGCCGCGCGCCTCAAAGGTTCTATTAGCCATGTCTGCGGGCCGGACAGCGGATCAAATGGTGGGCCTGGACGTGCACTGAAAAAAGATGCCTGACAATCGATGCTATCGCGCCGCTTCCCCTACTCCCACTCGATTGTTTTCAATCCAGCTACGTCATTGATCTAGCTGGTCTTTTCTTATCAGAACCCGTCCAATTTGCACGCTCAAGCCGCCGATCACCGCATGCATCGCTGGAAGGTCTTTCGAAGCCGGAGTTGTTGGGCTACGTGTGACGGGTGCCATCAACGAGACGGAGGAAATTGACGAACGGGCCCAAAACCATTTCACCCAAAAGGCACAGGCTTACCCGACAACGCTCAATTCAAACTCAAAGAATTATGCGTAAGCTACTGATTTGTAATAAGTTGGTGGGCCCGGAGGGTCAGCATTTTCTACACAAAATCAATACGTTAGCGGATGGTTCGCCAAGCCGTTTCCTTCGTATTCTCTCGTATGGTCTGGCGAACCTAAGGACGATGAACGCGACTAATTACAGGCGTCAAGATATCGCCGATGTAGCCGCAGGTCGTCAGGAACTCCTTGGTAGTGAACTACCGAAATGGGGCCGACAGCAGATCGTCCGCTAAAAATGTGGGCAACGCAAAAAGCGGACATAGCGACCTGATGCCAAAATGCTTGCGAATGTTGCGCTAAAATCCGTACCGCCGCCAGATTGTGACAGAGATAGGAGCCAAAGGTCCTAACCAGCTACCTTGCAGTAATTATTCCAGCGGGCGCGCATCGCAATCTTCAACATATCGTCATCAGCCATGCCGGTCTGGAAAAGCCTAATGAGTTCCGCAGCGATTTCTTGCGCGTGTGAGGTGTCGGGAAGCACATGAAATTCAACACACAGGCAGTCAAAAACGGCTTTTAGTGCGTCGAGGTCGTTGGGATAAAATGCTTCGCCGTAAGAGCGCACTGGTCGGTTATGCATCAGACGCCTCCAAAGACGAGAGGGTGCGATGGTCGCTCCCAAGCAGCGAAGCCCAAAGAGGGCTCCGCCAACCTGATCATTTTGGCAGCGTCGCTATCGGCCGTCATTAAACTATGATGTAACGGCAACGGATTCCTTAATAAGCATTTGCGACGGTACAACGCTGATTGGCGCTCCGACAAGCGACAGACGCGAATGACGGCCGACCCATCATCGTCCTGTACCGCAACGACCTACGCATTTTGAACAATCGGACACTTTCGTCCGCAGTCGACGCGGGCAGCCCCTCATACTGCTTTTCATTCTTGACGAAGGTCTGCAGGACTCGCGTCTGGCAGGGGAAGCAAGGCGGGGGTGGCTCCATCGATCGCCACCGCGTCCGGCAATCAGCGCAAGCCTGCTTTGGACAGCGCTTGAAACACGGCCTCGTTTTGCCGTGCGAAGCGGAACCATTGAAATCGCCATCCGTTAGGCTGTTCACGAAATGCATGAGCGAGGCAACGTGGACCAGGATGACGCTTCACCTATACCATCCGGCGTTAGCGGCCTCGATTATGTCCTGCGCGGCGGGTACGCGAAATTCCGTTCACATCTCGTCGAGGGCAGGCCGGGTTCAGGCAAAACAACCCTCGGTCTCCAGTTCCTGATCCATGGCGCGGAGACCGGCGAGAAATGTCTTTATATAACCCTCTCCGAAAGTAAGCGAGAACTGCGATCCGTAGCTGACCGGCACGGCTTTTCACTCGAGGGTATCGAAATACTCGAACTGGTGCCGCCAGAGCTAAGTCTCGACCCGTCGCAGCTTCAGACCTTGGTGCACTCCTCCGATCTGGAATTGGGTGAGACGGTGCAGTCCGCGCTTGCCGAAATCGAGCGTATCAAACCGGATCGGGTCGTGTTCGACTCCTTGTCGGAGATCCGCCTTCTGTCACAAGGATCGTTGCGCTACCGGCGGCAGGTCTTGGCGTTGAAGAGCTTCTTTCTCCTAAACAACGTCACTGTGCTTCTACTGGATGACCTCACTGCCGAGCATGATGATCTCAACTTGCATTCGATCAGCCACGGCGTGATCCGCATGGAGCAGCTTTCGCCAATCTATGGAGGGGAACGTCGACGGCTTCGTGT
>NZ_JBFUGJ010000197.1:0-11188 GCF_056402975.1 Mesorhizobium sp. P3_A9
GCATAGGCGAGGTGCGACAGCCGCGGCCGCGTCACCACCGAGACGCCCTTCAGCAGGCGTTGGAGAATGCCGTGCATGGTGGCCGCGCCTAGCAGCAGCGTTTCCTGGCGGCCACGCAGATGCAGGATGCGGTCGGTGAAGATGTGGCCGCGCTCGAGATCGCCGGCCAGTTGCACCTCGTCGATGGCGACGAAGGCGGCGTCGGTTTCGCGCGGCATGGCCTCGACGGTGCAGACCGAATATTTCGCGCCCGGCGGCTGGATCTTCTCCTCGCCGGTGATCAGCGCCACCTTGTGGGCGCCGACCTTTTCGCAGACGCGGCTGTAGACCTCCCTGGCCAGYAGCCTGAGCGGCAGGCCGATGAYRCCGSTYTCRTGCGCCACCATGCGYTCGATGGCGAGRTGGGTCTTGCCGGTGTTGGTCGGGCCRAGCACTGCAGTCACGTCGCGGCCCGACAGGATCAGCGGCTGRGTTTGTTTCGGCTGGATGTTCATCGGCYYGGAAATRAGGCTTTCTGGCCTCTGGTTGTCGGGAGCGTGCCTCAACTGGCGCGTATGACAGCCGACACATAGGGATTTCGGGCGCGAAGCGAAAGCGGAATGTTCCGCCAGCGGCTCGAAGGCCTCTCTGTCAAGCCCTTAAGTGGTTGCTGATTAAGAGTTGGAACGAGTCTGGAACGAATCGGCGACGAATCAGTGACTCCGGCAGATTCAGCTTTTGTTCACGGCTACATGTGGATTTTGTGGCCATGAGTCTCACCACATGCTGAATCGCCGAACTGGCCCGTTTTATGCAAGGCGAGCTTCGTCCTTAATCTTTGCCGGGAAACCACAGAGCCGGCCCGAGGTTGGACGATTAACATTATGAAATTGTTAATCTTTCTGAACCGGGTGTTAAGCAACCACAGGCGATTCCGGGCCATTAACGTTAACTTCCGCTCAAAGCCGGAACGAATCGGCGACAAAACAGAGCCGGCGGTATTTTCCCGTTTTGTTCCGCCAATATCTTGTGTTGTGAACAGCTTATCCACCGAGAATTCACAGGCTTGCCCACAGGGTTCGCACAGGCGGCATTGCCGCCATTAACCTTTGCGTGCCGGATTGGGGCACATCCCCAAATTCAATGCGCGTCGTGACCCATGGCGTAGCGTTGCAATACGGGGCCGACATTTCGGATGATGTCTTCGTGGGATAGCGCGACCACCGGCGCAAGCCGTAACAGGTATCGGCACATGGCGAGACCCAGCAACTGACTGGCAACCAGCCCGGCGCGCCGGCCGGCATCCGCTGGGTCGCCGATCGAAGCGACCATGGGCCTCACCTGGTTGGCGAAGACATCGCGGACCTTGTCGGCTGCGTGCTCGTTCGAAGCCGCCGAGCGCAGCAGGATTATCATTCCGGGTCCGTTGGCCGGACCTTCCCAGTTCACGAGAAAGCGCCTGATCAGCGTTTCGCCGATAGCGGCTGGATCGATCCGCTGATCGGGCAGTTGCAGGTTCACGACTGCCGCCCTGGCGAACAACTCGTCCTTGCTGTGGAAATAACGGATCACCATCGCCGGATCGATCGAGGCCTGCGCTGCTACGTCTCGGATGGAGGCGCCGTCATAGCCGTGCTCGGCGAAAAGTTGGCGCGCGGCTTCGAGGATTTGAGCCCGTGTACGGTCTGACTTGGTGATTTTTTTCGGCTGATTCTCGGTCATGAAGATGCATATGCCAACGCCTGTTGACAAATGCAATGCGGTTTATTAGAAAGTCAACGGTTGTTGATAAATGCAGATGGGAAAATGCTGTCTGAAAAAACTGAAGTCCTGATCATCGGTGCCGGTCCGACCGGCATGGCGCTGTCCATTGCCCTGCACCAGGCCGGTGTCGATCACGTGCTGATCGAGAAGCTTGCTCACGGCCTGCAGACGTCACGCGCCGGTGTGATCCATGCGCAAACACTGGAATCGCTCGAACCGCTCGGCGTCACCCAGCGGCTGAGCGAGCTTTCGGTGAAGCTGAAAGATTTCGCCATACGCGACCGAAACAGGGCGCTGCTCAAGCTCGATTTCGGCAAGCTCCCATCAAGATATCCTTACTTGATGATGCTGCCGCAGAATCTGACCGAGCAGGTGTTCGCCGAACGGATCTCCGCACTTGGCGGCACCATTCATCGCGAAGTCGAGGCTGTGGCGATTGCTCAAAACAGTGACGGCGCGCGGGTGACAGTGGTTGAAAACGGCCAAGAGAAAATCATATCGGCGCGCTACGTCGTCGGTGCCGACGGCATGCAAAGCCTGGTGCGCAAGTCGACAGGCATCGAGTTCGACGGCGAGGCCTATGATGGCTCGTTTGTGCTGGCAGACGTTCGTCTCGACTGGCCGGTGGGGCCGACTGAGGTGTCGCTGTTCTTTGCCCCGGCCGGACTGGTGGTGGTGGCGCCACTTCCGGACGGATCGTATCGTGTCGTCGCGACAATGGATGAGGCGCCGGAAAAACCTGATGTCGCCGACATCCAGGCGCTGCTCGACAGCCGCGGACCGACCAGAAGGCGAGCCCGGGTGCTTGGCATCACCTGGAGTTCGCGATTCCGCGTTCATCATCGCTTGGTCCGGGCCTATCGCAAGGACCGGCTGTTCCTGATGGGCGATGCCGCCCATGTCCACAGCCCGGCGGGTGGGCAAGGTATGAACACAGGCATCATCGATGCGGTCGTGCTTGGCCAATTGCTTGGCGATGTGGTGAACGGCGTTCGTTCCGAGGCGGAACTCGAGCTCTATGAAACGCTGCGCCGCCCGGCGGCTCAGGAGGTCCTCGACCTTGCGGGCAGGATGACCGACATGGCGCTTGCCCGCAATCCGGTGAAGCGGTTCCTGCGCAATCTGGCGCTTTCCGTGGTGAACCTCAGCCCGCTGCTGAAGCGTCGCATCGCGCTGAAACTGTCAGGGCTAAGCCGGGCGCCGCTGGCCCGGCTTCCGGCGCCTTCGGGCAAGCCGGGATCAGTCGCGGCCAGCAAGTCTGAAGCCGGACCCCAACTGAAACTGGCCGCCTGACAAATCGCGATTGTCAGGCGGCTGCCGAGCGTCGGGAAGCCTCAGGCGAAATACTGGCCGCCGTTGGCCGTGATGGTCGAGCCGGTGATGAAGCCGGCATCTTCGGAAGCCAGGAAGACGACGCAGCGCGCAATCTCCTCCGGCTCGCCGAGGCGGCCGACGGGGATCTGCGGGATGATGCGCTCGTTGAGCACCTTCTCGTCGATCGCCTTGACCATTTCGGTGGCGATGTAGCCGGGACAGATGACGTTGACGGTGATGCCAGCGCGGGCGCCTTCCTGCGCCAATGCCTTCGAGAAGCCGATGTCGCCGGCCTTGGCGGCGGAATAATTGACCTGCCCGGCCTGGCCCTTCTGGCCGTTGATCGAGGAGATGGTGACGACGCGGCCGAACTTGCGSTCGCGCATGCCGTTCCACAGCGGATGCGTCATGTTGAAAACGCCAGACAGATTGGTGTCGATGACCTCTTTCCACTGGTCGCGCGTGATCTTGTGGAACATGGCRTCRCGGGTGATGCCGGCATTGTTGACCAGCACCGAGACCGGGCCGAGGTCGGCCTCGACCTGTTTGATGCCTGCGGCGCAAGCGTCATAGTCGGCGACCGACCATTTGTAGACCGGAATGCCGGTCTCGGCCTTGAACTTCGCCGCCGCCTCATCGTTGCCGGCATAGTTCGCGGCAACCGAATAGCCGGCGGCTTTCAAAGCGATCGAGATCGCCGCGCCGATGCCGCGCGATCCACCCGTGACGATTGCAACCTTGGTCATATGTCCTCCCTTTTTTGTCACTGAAGCGAGTAGCGAATAGCGATTTGATGTCCCATCGCGCCGACGCCGTTCTTCCCTATTCGCTACTTCCTATTCGCTATTTGCTCAGAGTGCTTCGATGCACAGGGCGACGCCCATGCCGCCGCCGATGCACAGGGTGGCGAGGCCCTTCTTGGCGCCGCGGCGGCGCATCTCGAAAACCAGCGTGTTGAAGATGCGGGCGCCCGAAGCGCCGATCGGGTGGCCGATGGCGATGGCGCCGCCATTCACGTTGACGATCGACGGATCCCAGCCCATGTCCTTGTTGACGGCGCAGGCCTGCGCGGCAAAGGCCTCGTTGGCCTCGACCAGATCGAGATCGCCGACCGACCAGCCGGCCCTTTCCAAAGCCTTGCGCGAGGCGGGAATGGGTCCGGTGCCCATGATCGCCGGATCGACGCCGGCGGTTGCCCAGGACGCGATGCGCGCCAGCGGGGTGATGCCGCGCCTTACCGCTTCCGCTTCGCTCATCAGCAGTGCGCCGGCCGCACCATCATTGATGCCGGAAGCGTTGGCGGCGGTCACGGTGCCGTCCTTGTCGAAGGCCGGCTTCAGCTTGGTCATGGCATCGATCGTGGCGCCGTGGCGGATGTATTCGTCCTGGTCGACAATGGTGTCGCCCTTCTTGCCCTTGATGGTGAAGGCGACGATCTCGTCCTTGAATTTGCCGGCCTTCTGCGCCGCCTCGGCCTTGTTTTGCGAGGCCAGCGCAAACTGGTCCTGGTCGTCGCGGGTGATCTGGAACTGGCGGGCGACATTTTCGGCGGTGTTGCCCATGTGATAGCCGTTGAAGGCGTCCCACAGCCCGTCCTTGATCATGGTGTCGATCATCTTGTAGTCGCCCATCTTGACGCCGGCGCGCAGGTGCTSGGCGTGCGGCGAMAGCGACATCGATTCCTGWCCGCCGGCGATGATCACCTTGGCRTCRCCMGYGGCRATCTGCTGCATGCCGAGTGCAATGGCGCGCAGGCCCGAGCCGCAAACCTGGTTGAGGCCCCAGGCGGTGGTTTCCTTGGGCAGGCCGGCGATGATCGAGGCCTGGCGGGCCGGGTTCTGGCCCTGGGCTGCGGTCAGCACCTGACCGAGGATGACCTCGTCGACTTCGGCGGCCTCGACACCGGCGCGCGACAAAAGTTCCCTGATGACGACGGCGCCGAGCTCATGCGCCGGCGTGKYGGCGAAGGCGCCGTTGAAGGAGCCGACGGCGGTGCGCGCGGCGCTGGCAATGACGATGGAATCGGACATTTTCTTCTCCAGACTTCAAGGGTGTTGTTCTGTCGTTGAGGACTTTTCTTGCCCTTTCCCAACCCCAAGTCAAACCGGAAATCGGCATGGCGCCCATGCGCAGCAAGCAGGTCGCGCATTGCTGCGCCCGCAGGCAGGCCGCTGCTGCGCAGCATATTTTGCCTGCTATGCAGCATTATGTGATCCCGCACTGCACAAACTGCTTGGAATTATGAGGCTTTTGCGCATATCCTCAAAARGGGCGCAATCGTTACCGGCTGCTTACTCAGGYGTGCCGGTGTCCGGGGAGGATGCAGATGGCCGCRAAAGACGATCCGATCATTATCAAGAAATACGCCAATCGCCGCCTCTATAATACGGGGACGAGCACCTATGTGACGCTCGAGGATCTGGCCGAAATGGTCAAGAGGGGCGAGGAGTTCACCGTCCAGGACGCCAAGACCGGCGATGACATAACGCATCCGGTGCTGACCCAGATCATTTTCGAGCTGGAGAACAAGGATGGGCAGAACATGCTGCCGATCCCGTTCCTGCGCCAGCTGATCGCCTACTATGGCGACCAGATGCAGATGATCGTGCCGAGCTTCCTCGAACAGTCGATGCTGGCCTTCTCCAAGGAGCAGGAGCGCTTTCGCGAGCAGATGAAGGGCGCCATCGGCAAGTCGCCGCTGGACGTGATGAAGATCGCGACGCCGATCAAGGCGCTGGAAGAACAGACGCGCCGCAACATGGAAATGTTCCAGAACGCGATGCGCCTGTTCACGCCGTTCCCGCCAGCCAGCTCCGCGCCAGCCGCGGCCCCGACCGAGCCAGCCAGGAAGGAAGCGCCGGAAAAGTCCGACGACCTTCAGGAGTTGAAGAGCCAGATCGCGGCCATGCAGCGCAAGCTCGACACGATGTCGTAAACCGACCAGCCGGTAAGGCTTGGGCCAACCCGGCCGTGCCTTATCCGTCGGTCGTCATCTGCCACAATTCCCAGATCTCGTCGGCCCGCCCGTCAAGCGAGCGATAGAAGGCCTTGGCCGGCATGTTGGATCGCAGCACCGTCCACTTGATGGCGGATGCGCCTATGGCGACGGCATGGTCGCGGAGCCGTTTCACAAGGGCATGGCCGACCGACATGCCGCGCGCCGCCTCGGCTACGTAGAGTTCCTTCAGCACCACGACCGGCTTCAGATCATAGGTCCAGGGGATGAGATAGTGGACGGCGATGCCGACAATCGCCCCGTCGACTTCCGCCACGAACACGCCGAAGCGAGGTGAAGGCCCCAGCCCGTGTTCGACGATGTCCGCCTCGGTAACACGGAACTTGTCGTCATAGCCCTCGAATACGGCGAGCGCCCGCATAAGGACGAGCACCGCGCCGACATCCGGCTGCTCGAACGGCCGCACGATATCAGCCGCTTTGCGCGCTGGGCTCCGAGTTTGGATCATGCCCGCAGAGTACCAGGCTCCTTGCCTGAAGCGAAAGGAAGCTCTTCGTCCTGCCAGCCTGTTATGCCGCCGATCATGATCTTCACCGGCAGGCCGAGGTTGGCGAGTTTGAAAGCCGCCCGGTCCGCGCCATTGCAATKCGGTCCGGCGCAATAGACGACGAACAGCGTGCCTGCCGGCCATTCTGCCATCCGCTCGGCCGATATCTCGCGGTGCGGCAGATGCAGTGCACCCGGCACATGGCGGCGCTCATAGGCTTCCGGCGAACCGACGACGTGCAGAAGGACAAAGTCCGGCTCTCCGCCGCGCAGCGTCGCGGCAACGTCGGAACAATCGGTCTCGACGGAAAGCCGGCGCAGGAAATGGTCTCGGGCGATTTCCGGCGGGGCCGCCGGAATGTCTGTCACGTAGCTCATCCACGTATCTCCGTTGCTGATGCGGAGGAGATAAAGCACGAGGCCAAGTGATTGCAGCTGGCAGCTTTGCCATATATCGTCAAGATCATGCCAAATGTGCCCAATCGGCCCCTTAGCAATCCGCTGGTCGTTGCCGTCGCCTATGACGGGCTGTGCACGTTCGAATTTGGCGTGGCGGCCGAGGTGTTCGCCTTGCCCAGACCGGAGATGGGTGCGGACTGGTACCGGTTTGCCGTCGCCGGCATAGACGCGGGTGAAATGCGCGCGATGGGCGGCGTGCGCATCGTTGCCGATGGCGGACCCGACCTGATCGGCGAGGCCGGCACGGTGATCGTGCCTGGATGGCGCGGCGTGGATTGTCCGGTGCCGCGAGTGCTGATCGACGCGCTTCGCAAGGCCAATGAGCGGGGCGCACGCATTCTGTCCATCTGTTCGGGCGTCTTCGTGCTTACCGCCGCAGGCCTGCTCTCAGGCAAGAAGGCAACCACGCATTGGCGCTACAGCGAGAGACTGAGGGAGATGTATCCCGACATCACCGTGGTCCCTGACGTTTTGTACATCGATGAGGGAAATGTCCTGACTTCGGCCGGCAGTGCTGCCGGCATCGACCTGTGCCTGCACCTGGTGCGGCGCGATTTCGGCACCAAGGCGGCTAATATGGTGGCGCGCCGCCTGGTCGTGCCGTCGCATCGCGATGGCGGCCAGGCGCAGTATATCGAGAGTTCCGTTCCCGAGCCGCACGAACGCAGCCGGCTGGGGCCTTTGATCGACAGAATGCGCGCCGATATTTCCGCCGACTATCCCGTTGCCACCCTGGCCGGCCTGGCCGGGATGAGCGAGCGGACATTTCTGCGCCGGTTCGCGGCGGCGACCGGCGTCACACCGGCGCGCTGGCTGCTTTCGGAACGGCTTTCGCGGGCGCGCACGCTGCTGGAAGACACCGCCATGCCGATCGAGCGGATTGCCGAGATCTCCGGATTTGGTGCTGCGGCGACCTTGCGGCATCACTTCCGTCAGCAATTCGCCACGACGCCCGCCGCGTACCGGGCGCGGTTCGGGACCAATGCCAACGCCGCCTGACGACTTCATACGTTGTCAGGGCAACAGTCCCTCATAGCGGCCGCGTGGCCGGATGATGCTGCCGCTGACGATCTGCTCGACCATATGCGCGGCCCAGCCGACGCTGCGCCCAAGTGCGAACAGATGGAACGGTGCATCGCGCGGCAAGCCAAGACTGCGCGTCAGCACGGCCAGGGCAAAATCGATGTTCGGCTGGGCGCCGGTCGCGGCAATGGCGGCGGTTTCCAGCGACCGCAAGGTCTCGTCGGGGTTGCCGATGGCGGCCAGAAGCGCCGTGGCGCGGGGATCACCCTCGGGATAGAGCGGATGGCCGAAGCCCGGCAATGGCCGGTCATGGCCCAGCCAGCGCCGGATTGCGGCATCGGCGCCATGCCGCGCTGCATCCTCGGCAAGCTGCATCACCGCTTCGCCAGCACCACCGTGGCGTGGGCCGGACAGTGTCGCCAGGCCCGCCAGCAGGCAGGCGGCGGGTGAGGCTCCAGTCGAGGCCGCGACGCGGGCCGCGAAGGTCGATGCGTTGAGCTCGTGATCGGCGAGCAGCACAAGCGCACGCCGGATCGCATCCGCGCCGCCATCTTCGACCGACCAGCCCCGCGCCAATCGCCGATGCACCGGATCCGGCCCCGCCTCGGCACCGAGGGCACCGGCCAGCACACCGATCGCGCGTGCGGCGTCGGCGCACAAAGAGGCGGCGTTGCGGCCAAGCGAAGGCCGGCCCTGGCCGGCCAGCAAAGCAAGCTGCGCAAAGGCCGGGGCCCGGCCGAGTTGACGCGGTGCATCCGGCTGCGGCGCTTCGAAACGCACCGGCTCAGACAAGGCCCAAAGCAGAGCGGCGGTTTCTTCCAGCGTGGCATGGTCGGACAGCGCAGCGGCGTCCTGGCCGCGATAGATGAGTTGGCCGTGCCAGACGGTCGAAACCGCCGTGACGATCGACGGCTCACCCCAGGCAATGGCGCTTTCGGCGATGGCCGAGGGGCTTCGTCCGCGCGCCCGGCGCGTTGCGAGTGCGGCGATATCATCGGCGCGATATTCGCTGCGGCGCGGATCGGCCCGGTCCGGGCGCATGCCGATGCGCCCACGGCTGACATAGGCGTAGAGCGTCTGCGGCCTCACTTTGAGCCTTTCCAGCGCCTCTTCCCGCGACAACCATTCGGACATGATAGCTCCGATATTGATTCTATTGATCAAGATTGATGCTTGTATCGCCCAGCCTTATCTCCGATCCGGAAAAGCTTCAAGGAGACAAGGCTATGGCGAATGGGCTCGATGATGTGGTGGCGGCTGAAACCGTGCTGTCCGACGTGGATGGTCTGGGCGGCCGCCTGACGATCCGAGGTCATTCGCTGCCCGAGTTGGCCGGACGATGGACCTATCCGCAAGTGGTTCACTTGCTGCTCGATGGCTTCTTCGAGGATCTGCCTGGCGACACCGAACTGGCGGAGAAACTGGGCGAGGCGCGCGTCGAGGTGTTCGACCGCCTCCAGCCGTCGCTGCCCTTGCTGGCGCCGCTTGAAATCTACAGCGCCATGCGCGCCGGCATGGCCCTGTTGCCGGACGGCGAGACGCTGACGGACGCCTTGCGGCTGATCGCGGCGCCGGCGGTGCTGACGCCTGCCTTGCTGCGCCTGCAGCGTGGCGAGCAGCCGATCGCGCCGGACGGCAAGGCCGGTCATGCCGCCGACATGTTGCGGATGCTCAAGGGATCCGTCCCGTCGCCGGCCTTGGCTAAAGCGCTAGACACCTATCTGGTGACCGTCTGCGATCACGGCCTCAACGCCTCGACTTTCGCCACTCGCGTCGTTGCTTCGACATTGGCCGGGCTGACCTCGTCGGTGCTGGCAGGCCTCGGTGCGCTGAAGGGGCCGCTGCATGGCGGCGCGCCCGGCCCGGTGATCGAGATGTTGGATGCCATCCAGGCGCATGGCGATGCGGCCGGCTGGCTGCGCGACGAGATCGCTGAGGGCAGGCGCATCATGGGTTTCGGCCATCGCATCTACCGCGTGCGCGATCCGCGCGCCGATGTGCTGAAGGCGGTGGTGCGGCAACTCGGCAGCGAGGGCGAAACAGGTCGCCGGCTGGCCTTCGCCGAAAAGGTCGAACAGACGGCGCTCGAGGTGCTGCGGATCGCCAAGCCGCAGCGCGCGCTGCAGACCAATGTCGAGTTCTACACCGCCCTGGTGCTGGAAGCGGCGGGTTTTCCGCCGCGAGCCTTCAGCAATGTCTTCGCCGCCGGGCGCGTTGCCGGCTGGATCGCGCATGCGCGTGAGCAGCAGACGACCGGACGGCTGATCCGTCCGCAATCGCGCTATGTCGGTCCGGTGCCGGATCTCGTCGCCTGAAGTCCCAGCCTGTTTCGAAGGACCGGGGCCTCTCCGCATTGAAGCGGAGGGGCTTTTCGGCATGACCGAAATTTCATGTGATCACGCGACCGTGTTCGTGTTCTTGCCTTGGTCCGTCCTTATATGCTGCACTGCAACATAGAGCGTCAGTAGCTGCTTCCCTCCAATGACGTTGGGGCAGGCCGGCGCATCAGGATGACAGGAACGCCATGACCAAGAACGGCAAGGCGGAGGAAACGAAGAAGATCAACATCGCGCTTCAGGGCGGCGGCTCGCACGGCGCCTTTTCCTGGGGCGTGCTCGACCGGCTGCTGGAGGACGGCAGGCTGGAGATATCGGCGGTTTCCGGTACCAGTGCCGGCGCCATGAACGCGGTGGCGCTGGCCGATGGTTTTGTGCGCGGCGGGGTCGAGGGCGCGCGCAAGAAGCTCGACGATTTCTGGCGCGCGGTGGCGGCGAAGGGCCGGTTCAGCCCGGTGCAGCGCATGCCGTGGGATGTCGCCTGGGGCAACTGGTCGATCGAGAACACGCCGGGCTATGTCATCTTCGACACCATGTCGCGGGTGTTCTCGCCCTATGTCRCCAACCCGCTCGGCCTCAATCCGCTGCGCGATGTGGTGGCGCAGGAGATCGATTTCCGGAACGTCCGCGCCTGCAAATCGATGGAATTGTTCATTTCCGCCACCAATGTCGAGACCGGGCAGTTGCGGGTGTTTTCCGATGGCGAGATCGATCTCGACACGGTGATGGCCTCGGCCTGCCTGCCGCAACTGTTCCGCGCCGTCGAGATCAAGGGCGTTGCCTATTGGGATGGCGGCTATGGGGGCAATCC
>NZ_JBFUGJ010000198.1:0-11163 GCF_056402975.1 Mesorhizobium sp. P3_A9
GTGCAGCATCAGCGCGGCCTTGATCTTCGACGCGTCGGCGGCCTTCGGCTGCATGCCGTAATAGGCAACACTGGCGGCGAGGTCGGGCGCGTTGACGGCCAGCATGTTGGCCGTGCCGCCGCCCCAGCAGAAGCCGATGGCGCCGACCTTGCCGTTGCCATCCTTGTCGGCCTTGAGGAAAGCAACGGTCGCCACGGCGTTGGCGACCGTCTGCGCCGGGTCGAGTTTGGTGAACATGTCGCGCGCCTTGTCCTCGTCACCGGGCGTACCGCCAAGCGGCGACAGGAAATCCGGTGCAAGGGCCACGAACCCCTCCAGCGCCACGCGCCGGGCGACGTCGCGTATATGCGGGTTGAGCCCTCTGTTTTCATGGATGACGATGACGGTGCCGAGCTTGCCGGTCTGGTTTGCCGGTTTGACCAGATAGCCCTTCATCTCGCCGCTGCTGCCGGGATAGGTGATGTCCTCGCCCTTCACCCTGATATCGTTGTCGGCGACGATCGCCGCCTGGGCGGAGTTCGCCGCCAGCATCGGCGCAATGGCCGCGGCTGCCGCACCCGATCCGGCAAGCCTGGTCAATTGTTCCATGAAACGGCGGCGGTCGAGCGTCAGATGCGTGTATTCGTCATAGGCATCGATCATCGCCTGGGTGATCGCAGGCTTGGTGTTGACGTCGGTCATGGCGCGCTCCTTCGGTCTCGGGATATGCGCAAGATAGGGGCGCGCGTTGCCCCGTCCAGTCACGAATGACTGAGACATCGAAACCGCATTTTCATCGCGAGCGCATGAACCCGGTCGCCGCGTCGATGAACGCGCGCAGCTTCGGTTGCGCCTGGCTGCGGGTCGGGAAGTACAGAAACAGGCCGGGTTTGGTCGGCAGAAAGGGCTGGAGCACCGGCTCGAGCGCACCGGATGCCAGCTCGGTGGCGGCAACTCTGTCGGCGGAATAACAGAGGCCGACGCCTCTTGTGGCCAGTTCGATCATGCTGATGTGATCGTTGACCACGATGCCGCCGGGCGCATCGAGCGAGAATTCACGGCCGTCGCGCGCGAACTGCCAGCGGTAGATTGTTCGCGCGGTCGGAAAACGGTAGCGGATGCATTCGTGATGCATCAGGTCTTCGGGTGCTTGCGGCCGTCCACGCGTGGCGAAATAGGACGGTGCGCCAAGCACCGACCAGGCAAAGTCCGGCGTGATCCTGACGGCGATCATGTCTTGCTCGATAAATTCGCCGATGCGGATGCCGGCATCATAGCCACCCGCCATCAGGTCGACCGAGGCATCGTCGACGTCGATGTCCAGGGTGATGTCGGGAAATGCGTGGCGAAAGCCGGGCAGCAGCCGATAGAGCACCAGCTCCAGCGCAATGCGCGGCACCGAGAGCTTGAGGTTTCCCATCGGGCGCTGGCTGAGAACCGACAGCGCGTCGAAGGCGTCGCCGATCTCGTCGGAGGCCGGCTTCAGCCTCGCCAGAAAATCCCTCCCCGCTTCCGTCAGCGCCACGCGCCGTGTCGTGCGCTGGAACAGCGGCATGCCGGCGCGAGCCTCAAGCGTGCGGACCGCCTGGCTGACCGCCGCGGGCGTCACGCCAAGTTCGGCCGCCGCGACCCGGAAGCTTGCATGCGCGGCAACCGCGAGGAACTCGGACAGGCCGGTGAAAACGTCGGTACGAGCCATGCTGTTCTCTAGATTATATAGATGATGTTTATTGCCTATACCGATTTCACCAATTTTTCCAGCCAATTGATTCCAATAGCTTGCCTCCATAGACAGCGTTCGAAAAAGGAGACGACCGATGAAGACCATCGAGCAAATGGCGAGCCGCTATGTCGCCATGTGGCATGAAACCGACGCCGCCGTTCGGCGCCAGACGATCACCGAGCTGTGGGCTCCGGAAGGCGCGAACTATCTGACATCGGCCGCCTATCATGGTCATGCCGAAATCGAGGCGCGCGTAACTGCTTCACACGAGAAAAATGTCGTTCAGGGACGCAACCGGTTCCGCGCAAGACCGGGCATTCAGGTCGTGCAGAACGGCGTCCTGCTGACCTGGGAAATGCTGCCGCGGGACTCCGATACGGTGCTTGCTGTCGGCCATGAGTTCTTCGTCCTGGACGATGAGGGCCGCATCCTTTCCGACCACCAGTTCATCGTGTCGTAAATCACGCCATCAACAGACCCGGACAACAGGAAAACACCATGAAAACCTACCGTGCCAATCTCGGCGGCGGCATTGACGGCATCGTCATGCATGACGAGCCGATCCCCACGCCCGGCCCRCACCAGATACTGGTCGCCGTCCGCGCCGTCTCGCTCAACGCCCGCGAACTGTCTATCCTGCAAGGCTACTATCCGCTGCCGGTCAAGCCCGATCTGATCCCTGTTTCCGACGGCGCCGGCGAAGTCGTGGCGATCGGCGACGGCGTCACCCGCGTCAAGGTCGGCGACAGGATTGCCGCCGCCATCTTCCCGCGCTGGATCGATGGGCCGTTCGGCTGGGATTTCGCCGCACAACTCGGCGGCTCGCTCGACGGCATGCTGAGCGAATACGCGCTGTTGCCCGAGGATGCCGCCGTGCACATCCCGCCGCATCTGTCGTTCGAGGAGGCTGCCACCTTGCCCTGCGCCGCCGTCACCGCCTGGAACGCGATCTCGGGTGGCGCGCCGTTATTGCCCGGCCAGACCGTGCTGACTCAAGGGTCGGGCGGCGTGTCGCTGTTTGCGCTGCAACTGGCCAAATTCTTCGGCGCCCGCGTCATCGCCACCACATCCAGCGACAGCAAGGCAGAGCGCCTGCTGGAGCTTGGCGCCGACGCGGTGGTCGACTACCGCAAGACCCCGGACTGGCATGCCAAGGTGCGCGAACTGAACGGCGGCCGCGGCGTCGACGTGATCGTCGAGGTCGGCGGCGCCGGAACCATGGACCAATCCCTGAAGGCCGTGGCGTTCAGCGGCCAGGTCAGCCAGGTCGGCTGGCTGGACAAGAGCGCCTCGTCGATCAGCATCGCCGCCCTCGCCGCCACCGTCACCACCGTCAGGCGCATTGCCGTCGGCAGCCGCGCCCAGTTTCTCGCCATGAACAATGCCATCGCCATGCACGGGCTGAAGCCGGTCATTGACAGCGTCTTCCCGTTCGAAGATGCGTTGGCGGCTTTCCGCCACTACGCGCGTGGCAATGCGTTCGGCAAGATCGTCATTCGCCACGATTGAGAGGCTGGCCGGAGCCTCATCACATTCTTGTCATCGGCGACAAATCTTGATGGCGCGGCCACAATAGTAGGGGAAACTGATAATCCGGTCGCCCATCGCGCGGCCACGGTCCCGAAAGGCCCGATCTGACCCTAAAGGCCGATCTGAAAAGGAAAACGCCGATGACCATGCCCTCGCCGATCCTGGCAACCGCCTTCATGGTTGCCGCAACCGCCCTTCTGGCGATGCGCGCGACTGTTGTCGCGGCAAGCCGGAGGTCCATGGTCAAGGTCCGCGGCCGCCAGCGCCGTCCGGCAAACACGAAAACCCAAGGTTGAGGTGAAGTCATGGACGTACAGGATATCGTGAACACCGTCTCGCAGAAGGCCGGCCTTGATCAGGCAACGACCGAAAAAGTCGTCGGCACCATTTTCTCGGTGCTCGAGCACGAGGCGGAAGGCACCACCGCCTCAACCTTCTTCGCCAAGATCCCGGGCGCCGATGCGTTGGCGCAGAAATATGACGTCATGGCCGCGGCCCCTGCCGGCGGGGGTGGTGGCTTCCTGTCATCACTGCAGGGCGCGCTTGGCGGCGTTCTCGGCGAGAAGGCCGGCGCGCTGGTCAACGGCCTCGCCGCGCTCAAGGCATCCGGCCTCGACATTGCGCAGATCCAGAAGGCCGGCGAGACTCTGGTCCAGCAGGCTGAAGTCGCCGCCGGTCCCGATTTGACCAACCAGGTGCTGGGCTCTGTGCCCAGCCTGAAGAGCCATTTGGGGCTCGGCTAACGCCGAAACTGCTTTCGGCGAGCGCGACCCAGCTACTTCGGCAGCGCGTAAGCCATGACATAATCCCCCGGCTTGGTGCCGACCGAGCCATGGCCGCCAGCGACGATGACCACGAACTGGCGCCCGTCGGCGACCGTATAGGTCATCGGCGTCGATTGTCCGCCGGCCGGCAACCGTGCCTGCCAGAGCTGCTTGCCTGACGTCAAATCATAGGCGCGCAGATAGTCGTCGACCGCCGCACCCAGGAAGGCGACACCGCCGGCGGTGATCATYGGCCCGCCAATGCCGGGCACCCCGACCTTGAGCGGCAGCGGCAGCGGTGTCATGTCGTAGATGGTGCCGTTGCGGTGCTTGTAGGCGATCGCGCCGGTCCTCAGATCGACGCCGGCGACATAGCCCCAGGGCGGCGCCTGGCAGGGAATGCCGAGCGGCGACAGGAACGGTCCCATCACCACCGCATAGGGCGCGCCCTCATTGCGGTTCAGCCCCTGCTCGCTGCCGCGTCCTTCATCCGGCGGCGGCACCTGGTCGCGCGGGATGAGCTGCGACTTGAACGCCAGATAGGTCGGCATGCCAAACATCACCTGCCGCACCGGATCGACAGCGACGCCGCCCCAGTTGAAGGTGCCGAAATTGCCGGGATAGATGAGCGAGCCCTGTACGGAACGCGGCGTGTAGCGGCCCTCGTAGCGCAGGCCCTGGAATTCGATCCGGCAGGCCAGCTGGTCGAACATGGTAATGCCCCACATATCGGCGCCGGTGAGCGGCTTCGGCATGAAGGTAAGATCGGAGACCGGCTGCGTCGGCGACGTATGGTCGCCCTCGATGGCGCCGCCCGGCGCCGGCACTTCCTTAACGGCAATAAACGGCTCGCCGGTGCGCCGGTCGAGCACATAGAGGTCGCCCTGCTTGGTCGGTCCGACCAGCGCTAGCACGACCGAACCGTCGGCCTTGGTGATGTCGATCAGGCTCGGCTGCGCCGGCACGTCCATGTCCCAGAGGTCGTGGTGCACAGTCTGCCGTACCCATTTCAGCTGCCCGGTGTTGAGGTCGAGCGCGGTGATCGAGGAGGAGAAYTTCTCGACATTGGCGCTACGGCCCATGCCGAGCTGGTCCGGCGTCTGGTTGCCAAGCGGCACATAGAGCAGGCCGAGCTTCTCGTCGGCGCTCGGCGTCGACCACATGTTGGGCGAGTTGGCGGTGTAGGTCTGGCCGGCCGGCAACGGCGTCGTCTGGTCCGGATTGCCGGAATCCCAGTTCCAGATCAGTTTGCCGGTGCTCGCATCATAGGCGCGGATGACGCCGGACGGCTCCTGCGTCGAATAATTGTCGTTCACCGCGCCGCCGACGATGATCTTGCCGCCTGATATCAGCGGTGCCGAGGTCGAGTAATAATAGCCCGACTTCGGGTAAGGCATGCCGGTCAAGAGGTTCAGCGTGCCGGCCTCGGCGAAAGCGGGGCAGACCTGACCGGTGGCCGCATCGAGCGCGATCAGCCGCGCATCGGACGTCGGCAGATAGACACGGGTCGCGCAGGGCTGGCCGGCGGCGCCGGCGGCATCGGCATAATAGGACACCCCGCGGCAGGTCTGGTGCTGGCGGTCCTTGTCGAGCTTGATCTTGGGATCGTAGCGCCACTTCTCCTTGCCGGTCGCAGCGTCTACCGCGATGGCGAAATTGTGCGGCGTGCAGATGTAGAGCGTGTCGCCGATTTTGAGCGGAGTCACCTGATAGGTGGTCTCGCCGATATCGTCCGGCCCCTTCACGTCGCCGGTGCGGTAGGTCCAGGCCGGCTGCAGATTGGCGACATTGTCCGGCGTGATCTGGTCGAGCGGCGAATAACGCTGGCCGAACTGCGTGCGGCCATAGAAGTGCCATTCGCCCGCCGGCACATCGTTGCCGAGATTGGCGTTGGGGATCACCTTGTCGGTGTCGAGCGCACCGCCAATGTCCTTCGGGTCCGTGGTCATCGAATAGCCGGCCACCGCCAGCGATGCCAGCACCGCCAGGATCAGTGGCGCACGCCCGTCAGGACCGGCAAGGCCGCGCCTCGCCCACGGCGTCAGAAGCCACAGCGCCAMCAGCACGATGATGCCGCCGCGCGGGCCGAGTTCCCACCAGTCGAAGCCGGTTTCCCAGACCGCCCAGGCCAGCGTACCGAKCACGATYGCCGCGTAGAGCCACAGCGCCGTGGAGCGGCGCCKGTAGAGCAGCCAGGCGGCGATCAGGAACGCCAGGGCGACGACGATGTAGTACCAGCTGCCACCCAGCGAGGCCAACCAGATACCACCGGCGCCAAGGGCCAGGCCGATGAGGAAGAGGATGAGGGAGGTGATGGTGACAGCCAAGATGATACTCCTTCGACTGTTGCGCTTTGCGACGCCCCATGGACAGCCCGGTGCACCGTTCCTGCCCCTATTCGCAGCTTTCCCCCGCCTGCCTCGCCTGTCAAGTTGCCCCACACGCCAAGGTGGCAATTCATCTTGCCTGCATCAGGGTTTTCCATCAGTCTCCATGGATGATCTCTCCCGTGGAGTAAGCAAAATGCCGTCATTCGTTCCGCCCCTGACGCGCATTGCGTTTGTGCTCTACTGCCTCGTGCCACTCGTTGCCGGCACTGTGGCCGCCCCGGCGCAGACAGTCAGCGACATCAACAAGGTGAACGGCTTGCACGAGATGCTGATGGGTATCGGCCCGGGTTTCACCGCGGCCGTGAAATCGGCGCCGGGGATGCCGCCGCAAAAAGTCCAGGACGCCCTTGCCGCCGCCATGGAAGGTGCCTTTGACCCGGAGAAGATGGAGGCAGCCATCGAAGCCCGGATGGCGGACAGGCTGAGCGCCAAGGACCTGTCCGAACTGGCGTCGTTCTATGCTTCGCCCCTGGGCAAACAGGTCACCGCCTTGGAGATCCAGGCTTCGTCGCCGGAAGCAAAGGAGCGCAAGAAAATCGAGGGGCCCAAAATCCTCGGCGAGCTTCAATCCAGGGATCCGGCCCGGCTCGCATTGTACCGGAAGATGATGGACGATATCAGCGCCGTCGACACTGGCGAAGCCGTCGCCCTGAACATGGGCTATGCGATGCTCACCGAAATGCTGGGCGCGGCCGGAAAGCCCCTGCCCGACGACCAGGTCATGGCCCTGCTGCGCAAGCAAACGGAGGGCCTGCGCCGTGACATCGACAACGATGCCATGGAATCCGCAGCCTACATCTATCGGGATATGTCCATGGCCGACCTCAAGCTTTATGAGGCCTTCCTGGTGTCACCCGCCGGCAGCCGCTACTACGATCAGATGCAGGTTGCGCTGGGCGCCGTGATGACGGACGAAGCGCGCTCGTTCGGACATCGGTTCTTCGTCGCCCTGGGTTATCGCAAGGCCTGAACCGCGATATCAGGCACTTTACCGGGAACAAAACGTAGACAGTTCTGGTCTTTCCCCACCGAATCACTACATTCGGGGGAGATGTCCGGCTTTTCGGAAGACATGCCCTTTTTCGACGAACCCAATGCGCGGCCCACGGCCCCGTCGGGCATCGCCGCGCGCGCCATGGCTGCCCGCAGCGGCCAGAACAGTGCGCCCGACTATCTCAAGGGGCTCAATCCGGAACAAAGGCTGGCGGTGGAGACCACCGAAGGCCCGGTTCTGGTGCTGGCCGGCGCCGGCACCGGCAAGACCCGCGTACTGACCACCCGCATCGCCCACATCCTTGCCACCGGCAAGGCTTTCCCCTCGCAGATCCTGGCGGTAACTTTCACCAACAAGGCCGCGCGCGAGATGAAGCAGCGCATCGGCATCCTGATCGGCGAAGGCAATGTCGAAGGCATGCCGTGGCTCGGCACCTTCCACTCGATCGGGGTGAAGCTGCTGCGCAGGCACGCCGAACTCGCCGGCTTGCGTTCCGATTTCACCATCCTCGACACCGACGACGTCGTGCGGCTGATCAAGCAATTGATCCAGGCCGAGGGGCTGGACGACAAGCGCTGGCCGGCCAAGCAGTTCGCCCAGATGATCGACGGCTGGAAGAACAAGGGGCAAGGCCCAGTCGACATCGCCGAGGGTGACGCGCGCGCCTTCGCCAACGGCAAGGGCCGCGAACTCTACAAGGCCTATCAGGAGCGGTTGAAGACACTCAACGCMTGYGACTTCGGCGACCTKCTSTGCCACCCSATCCGCATCTTCCGCGCCAATCCGGATGTGYTGAAGGAMTACCACARGCGCTTCARATACATCCTCGTCGACGAATACCAGGACACCAACACSGCSCAATACATGTGGCTGCGGCTKYTGGCGCAGCGGCCAGATGCCGGGCGTGCGTCAACGTCGACGGATCTGCGATCGGCCGAAGGCCGCAAGCCCGACCGGGCGTCCGAGCCGTTGCGAGGCCCGCGCGGAGGGCCCGCGCCGGCAGGCGCGGAACAGCCCGCGAGCGATAACAAAGTCAACATCTGCTGCGTCGGCGATGACGACCAGTCCATCTATGGCTGGCGCGGTGCCGAGGTCGACAACATCCTGCGCTTCGACAAGGATTTTCCCGGCGCCACCATCATCCGGCTGGAGCGCAACTACCGCTCCACCGCGCACATCCTTGGCGCCGCCTCCCATCTCATCGCCCACAATGAGGGCCGTTTCGGTAAGACGCTGTTCACCGACCGCGACGAGCCCGAGGATGGCAAGGTGCATGTCCACGCCGCCTGGGATTCCGAGGAGGAAGCTCGCGCCGTCGGCGAGACGATCGAGGCCTATCAGCGGCAAAAACACAAACTCAACGACATGGCGATCCTCGTCCGCGCCTCCTTCCAGATGCGCGAATTCGAGGACCGCTTCGTCACGCTCGGCCTCAACTACCGCGTCATCGGCGGCCCGCGCTTTTACGAGCGCATGGAAATCCGTGATGCGCTGGCTTTCTTCCGCGTCGTCGCGCAAGGCGCCGACGACCTCGCCTTCGAGCGCATCGTCAATGTGCCSAAGCGCGGCCTTGGCGAARCCACCATCCGCCAGATCCACGACACGGCGCGCGCGCTGCGCGTGCCGATGCTGGAAGCCGCCGCCAAGCTCGCCGAAAGCGACGAGTTGAAGCCGAAGCCACGCGCTGCCCTGCGCGAGGTGGCAGCCAATTTCGAGCGCTGGCAGAAGGCACTGGAAACCACGCCGCACACCGAACTCGCCGAGACCATTCTCGAAGAGAGCGGCTACACCGATATGTGGAAGAACGATCGCTCGGTCGAAGCGCCTGGCCGGCTGGAAAACCTGAAGGAGCTGATCCGCTCGATGGAGGAATACGAGTCGCTGCGCTCGTTCCTCGAACATGTCGCGCTGGTCATGGATGCCGAGCAGAATGCCACGCTCGACGCCGTCAACATCATGACGCTGCATTCGGCGAAAGGCCTCGAATTCGAGACCGTTTTTCTCCCTGGCTGGGAGGAAGGCCTGTTTCCGCATCAGCGCGCGCTCGATGAAGGCGGCCGCTCCGGGCTGGAGGAAGAGCGCCGTCTCGCCTATGTCGGCCTGACCCGCGCCAAGAAGAACCTGCATCTGTGGTTCGTCTCCAACCGCCGCATCCACGGCCTCTGGCAATCGACCATCCCGTCGCGCTTTCTTGAGGAACTGCCGGAAGCCCATGTCGAGGTCGCCGAAAGCGGCAATAGCTATGGCGGCTATGGCAATTCGTACGGCAGCGGCTCGTTCGCCTCCGGCCGTGGCGGCCAAGGGGCAGGAAGGCAGAACCCGTATGGCGCGTCGCGCTTCGACAATGTCGGCGCCGACACCGAAAAATCCGGCGCCTTCTCCAACACCTATGCGACGCCGGGCTGGCAGCGCGCGCAGGCCAATCGCACCGAAGCGACCGACCGCAACTGGGGCTCGCGCTCCGGCCATCAGGTCGAGCGCATCGGCTATGGCGAAACCGACTCAGGCTACGGCGCCGGCCGCACCWCGGTCAAAGGCCGRACCATCGACGGCGAACTGGTCGCCAAATCCGTCTCCGACACGCCATCCGCCTTCAGCGTTGGAGACCGCGTCTTCCACCAGAAGTTCGGCAACGGCAACATTTCCGCGATCGAAGGCAACAAGCTGACCATCGACTTCGACAAGGCCGGCCAGAAACGCGTGCTGGACGGGTTTGTCGCGGCGGTGTGAGCCGCGTTCAACTGCAGCTCACCCCCTCACCTGTACCTTGCCTGGTTCCACTTATGGCCGAGCAGCGACAGGATGATGATCAGCCCATTGAAGAACTGCACGTAGAAGCCGCTCAGGCCCGCCGCGACAACACCGGTCTGGATGAACGACACGGTGACCGCGCCGATCGCGCCACCCGCAACGGTGCCGATGCCGCCCCAGGTCGGCGTGCCGCCGACGAAGACCGAGGCCAGCACCGGCAGGAGGTAGCCGTCGCCCGCCGTCGGCCACCAGGTGAAGTTGATCATCACCGAGAAGGTGCCGGCGATCGCAGCCCCAATGCCGACGAAGACGAACACTTTCACCCGCACCCGCTTGACGTCGATGCCCATCTGCTGGGCGCTGTCGGGATTGTCGCCGACCACCTTCACCTGCGCGCCGAAGCGGTGCCTGTTGTAGAGCATCGCCGACAGCACGACGAAGGCTATGGCCCAGAAAATCTGCACCGGGATACCGTAAACCTGGCTGGAGAAGATCTTGTAAGCCCAGCTGTCGGCAAGGCCGGTCAGCGACATCGACTTGCCTTCGTTGATGATCTGGATCAGGCCGCGCAGCARAAAATTCATGCCRAGCGTGGCRATCAGCGACGACAGCCCGCCATAGACGACCAGCGATCCGACGAGGAAGCCGAGCAGCATGCCGGTGACAAGTGCGGCCGCAATGCCGACGAACGGATCGTAGCCGGCCTGCACCACGAGCGAGAAGACCCAGGAGGCAAAACCCATCGTTGCCGGAAACGACAGGTCGATCTCGCCGCAGGTGACGACGAAGACCAGCGGCACSACCACGAACAGCGCCACMGGYAGCGTSGTCAGCACCGAACTGTAGAGATACCAGGTGGTGAASACRGYCGGGTTGGCGRYCATGAACACCGCCATCATCACCACGAACACGCCGAGCGTGCCGAGCGAAGCGCGGTTGTCCAGGATGAAGCCGCGCATCCACTGATCGGATGGGTGCTTCCATTCTTTCTGGGGGTTGCCCTGGAGGGGAATGCCGGCCGACGGCTCGTGC
>NZ_JBFUGJ010000199.1:0-11049 GCF_056402975.1 Mesorhizobium sp. P3_A9
GATCAGGCCAACGCCCGGCGTCGAGTGCCGGACCTTGGCGATGGTGGCGTCGACCTTGTGACCGGGCAACTGACCGCCTTCGCCAGGCTTGGCGCCCTGCGCCACCTTGATCTGCATGACATCGGAATTGACGAGGTATTCTGCCGTCACGCCGAACCGACCCGAGGCGACCTGCTTGATCGCCGAGCGTTCCGGGTTCTTGCCGCCGCCGGGCAGCGGCAGGTAGCGGTCAGCCTCTTCGCCACCCTCGCCGGTGTTCGACTTGCCGCCAATGGCGTTCATGGCGCGTGCCAGCGTCGTGTGCGCCTCACGCGAGATCGAGCCGAACGACATCGCCCCGGTTGAGAAGCGCTTGACGATGTCGGCCGCCGACATGACGTCGTCGAGCGCGACCTTCTTGCGCCCGGTCTCGTCGGCCAGCTTGATCTTGAACAGGCCACGGATGGCCTGGGCACGCGCGGTCTCGCTGTCGATCTGCGCGGAATACTCCTTGAACGTCTCCCACGAGCCCTGGCGCACGGCATGCTGCAAGGTGGCGACCGCGTCGGGCGACCACATATGCGCCTCGCCGCGCATGCGGAACAGATATTCGCCACCGACTTCGAGGCTGTTGCGCAACACCGGGTCATTGCCGAAGCCCTCGGTGTGACGGCTGACCGTCTCGCCGGCGACTTCTTCCAGCCCAACGCCTTCGATCAGCGTCGCGGTGCCGGTGAAATACTGCTGCACGAAATCGGTCTTCAGCCCGATGGCGTCGAAGATCTGCGCGCCGCAATAGGACTGGTAGGTCGAGATGCCCATCTTCGACATCACCTTGAGGATGCCCTTGCCGATCGACTTGATGTAACGCGACACCACTTCGTAGGCGTCGACCTCCTCCGGCAACTCGCCGCGCTTGTGCATGTCGAGCAGCGTGTCGAAGGCGAGATAAGGRTTGATCGCYTCGGCGCCRTAGCCGGCRAGGCAGCAGAAATGRTGCACTTCGCGCGGCTCGCCGGATTCSACGACMAGRCCGACCGARGTGCGCARSCCCTTGCGGATYARRTGRTGGTGSACYGCKGCWGTCGCSAGCAGYGCCGGAATGGCGATGCGGTCCGSSCCGASCTGGCGGTCGGACAGGATGATGATGTTGTAGCCGCCGGCGACCGCCGCTTCCGCCCGCTCGCACAGCCGGTCGATGGCGCCCTGCATGCCGSCWGCGCCYTCGYTCGARCCATAGGTGATGTCGATCGTCTTGGTGTCGAARCGGTCYTCGGTGTGGCCGATGGAGCGRATCTTTTCGAGATCGCCATTGGTCAGGATCGGCTGGCGCACTTCGAGCCGCTTGCGGCGCGAATTGCCGACCAGATCGAAAATGTTCGGCCGCGGCCCGATGAAGGACACCAGGCTCATCACCAGCTCCTCGCGGATCGGATCGATCGGCGGGTTGGTGACCTGGGCGAAGTTCTGCTTGAAATAAGTGTAGAGCAGCTTCGACTTGTCCGACATCGCCGAGATCGGCGTATCGGTGCCCATCGAGCCAACGGCTTCCTGGCCGGTGGTCGCCATCGGCGACATCAACAGCTTGGTGTCTTCCTGGGTGTAGCCGAACGCCTGCTGGCGATCGAGCAGGCTGACATCCYKGCGCARYKCGCGCGGCTCGACCGGCTTCAGATCTTCGAGAATGAGCTGCGTGTTGGCGAGCCAGGTCTTGTAGGGATGCTTGGTCGCGATCTCCGACTTGATCTCCTCGTCGGGCACGATGCGGCCCTTGGCAAGATCAATCAGAAGCATGCGGCCGGGCTGCAGCCGCCACTTCTTGACGATCCTCTCCTCCGGCACCGGCAGCACGCCGGCTTCCGAGGCCATGATGACGCGGTCATCGTCGGTGACGATGTAGCGTGCCGGGCGCAGTCCGTTGCGGTCGAGCGTGGCGCCGATCTGGCGGCCATCGGTGAAGGCGACCGCCGCTGGCCCATCCCATGGCTCCATCAGGGCTGCATGGTATTCGTAGAAAGCCTTGCGATCGGCATCCATGAGCTTGTTGCCGGCCCAGGCTTCCGGGATCAGCATCATCATGGCGTGGCTGAGGCTGTAGCCACCCTGGAACAGGAACTCGAGCGCATTGTCGAAGCAGGCCGTGTCCGACTGGCCGTCATAGGAGATCGGCCAGAGCTTCGAGATGTTGTTGCCGAACAGTTCGGAATCGACCGAGGCCTGGCGCGCCGCCATCCAGTTGTTGTTGCCGCGCACGGTGTTGATCTCGCCATTGTGSGCGACCATRCGGTAGGGATGYGCCAGCTTCCAYGATGGGAAGGTGTTGGTCGARAAGCGCTGGTGGACGAGGATCAGCGCSGTCTCGAAGCGCKGGTCCTTGAGATCCTTGTAGTARGCSCCRACCTGGTAGGCCAGGAACATGCCCTTGTAGACGATGGTGCGCGCCGACAGCGACACGCAATAGGCGCCGATGTCCTTGTTGTCGTTCTCGGCATAGATGCGGCCGGATATGACCTTGCGCAGCAGATAGAGCCGGGCCTCGTACTCTTCGTCGTCGGTAATGTCTGGTGTGCGGCCGACGAAGATCTGGCGATGGAATGGCTCTGACGCAACGATATCAGGCGCCTTCGACAGCGACGAATTGTCGACGGGCACGTCGCGGAATCCGAGCAGCGGCAGCCCTTCGGACTGCGCCGATTCGGCGATGATGTCCTCGATATGGGCGCGCAGCGCSGCRTCCTGCGGCATGAACCAGTGTCCGACGCCGTACTGRCCSGCCGSYGGCAGTTCGATGCCYTGSGCYGCCATYTCYTCGCGGAAGAAMYSGTCSGGAAGCTGCACCAGCACGCCGGCGCCATCRCCGACCAGCGGRTCGGCGCCGACGGCGCCGCGATGCGTCAGGTTTTCAAGCACGGCAAGGCCGTCCTTGACGATCTGATGCGACTTCACGCCCTTCATGTTGACGATGAAGCCGACGCCGCAGGCGTCATGCTCGTTGCGCGGATCGTAGAGGCCCCGAGGGGCAAAACCGGTTTGGCCAATGTCGGTTCGGCCAATGGCGGTTCGCGACGTATTTTTGACGGCAGCCGCTTTCGTCTGCGCGGCCTGGCCGTTCGTCGCAGAGAGCGTCATGTCCGTCATTGTCCTGTCCTCCATCCCAGCCCTTCAGGCGCTGGCCATTCTTCGGTCGCTGATTTGCCTCGGCAAGCGCTTGGCTCACCCTGATCCTCAGGCGGCTTTCCGCACGGTTCGCATCTGGTATCGTACAGGCCAGCGTCTGGCCGTCCACCTGTCGCTCGCAGCAACAGCCGGAGAGGCCAATATGTTACGCCAATCCAGCCTGTTTTGTGCGACAAAATAAGACAGCACTACTGTCCTAAATTTTTATGGCAGAATTCCCCGACGCACACAAGACCGATTCACAAAAAACTTGGGGCTCCCGCGACATAAAATGTCGTGAAGTTGAGGAAAAACGTAAGCTTCCGTCGTCGATCCCGACCCGTTCGGCTTGGCTGGCTTTAACGGTTTTCCGGCATCTGGCCCTTGCGGTTGGCCTCTGAAACCAGTCAACTCCGCACCGATTTCCCCCAAACACAGGCAGACGCATGTTCTTCGCTTCCGACAATTGGGCAGGCGCCCATCCCAATATCGTTGCCGGCCTGTCGGCCGCGGCCGGCGGCTTTGCCACCGCCTATGGCGACAGCGCATTCGACCAGGCGGTCTACACCAAGTTCAGCGAGATTTTCGAACGCGAGGTCGCGGTGTTCTTCGTGGCGACCGGCACCGCCGCCAATTCGCTGTCGTTGACCACCTTCAACAAGCCCGGCGGCATTTCGTTCTGTCATCGCGAATCGCACATCGTCGAGGACGAGTGCGGCGCGCCGGAGTATTTTTCCGGCGGCTCGCGTTTGCATGCCATTGACGGCGCACTGGGCAAGATCGACCCGCACAATCTGGAGCGGACCATCGGCCGCTTCGCTCCGGAAATCGTCCACTGGGGACGGCCTATGGCGGTTTCGATCACCCAGTCGACCGAGGTTGGCACCATCTACGGCCTGAATGAGATCGAGACGATTTCGGCCATCGCCAAACAACATTCCGTGCCGCTGCACATGGACGGCGCCCGCTTTGCCAATGCGCTGGTTGCGCTCGACACGACGCCGGCCGAAATGACCTGGAAACGCGGTGTCGACATCCTGTCCTTCGGCGGCACCAAGAATGGCTGCTGGTGCGCCGAGGCGATCGTGCTGTTCGACCTCGACCGCGCCAAGGAATTGGCCTTCCTGCGCAAGCGTGCCGCGCAGCTGTTTTCGAAGTCGCGTTTCGTCGCCGCGCAGTTCGAAGCCTATTTCAAGGACGGCCAATGGCTCGACACCGCCCGCCACGCCAACGCCATGGCCGCGCGCCTCGCCGCGGCAATCGAGGATTCGGCCCACGCCAAGCTGGCCTGGCTGCCGCAAGCCAACGAGGTGTTCGCTGTGATCAAGAAGACCGAGGCCGACAGGCTGCAGGCGGCGGGTGCTGCCTTCTACGACTGGCACAAACCGCATGGCTTTGACGGCCATATCGGCGAGGACGAGTTGCTCTACCGCTTCGTCACCAGCTTTGCCACGACGTCAGAGGACGTCGACCGCTTTGGCCAGTTGATCGCCTGAGCCCCGAGATCGTGAGCAAGCAAATGACCAAGCCGCCTCTTGGCTCGACAATGCGGCTGGTCCGTCCAGCACCAAACGTCCTTGGCTTCTACGATGGCCGCATCGACGGCGCTCGCGCCTGGTCGGACGCACCAAACTGGCTCGACGATGGCGCCTATGCGCTGGGCATATGCACCTACGCTATCGTCGATGGGTCGCAGGCGCTTGTCTATGACACACACATTTCACTGCCCCATGCCCGTTTCATCAGGCAAACGCTTGAAGCCATGGGGGTAACCTCGATCCGGGTTGTGCTCAGCCACTGGCATGACGACCATATTGCAGGCAACGAGGTGTTCCAGGATTGCGAGATCATCGCCAACGACCTGACGGCCGCGGCCCTGGCGAGCAACCGCGCTGAAATAGAAGGTGGCAGTCCGCCGATCATGCCGCTCGTCCTGCCGAACAGGACTTACGCCGGCAGCCTCAGCCTGATGGTTGGATCGATCGCGGTCGAGCTTCACCAGGTCGAAATCCACAGCCATGACGGCAGCGTGCTGCTCATGCCCGGCACCGGCCTGCTGCTGGCGGGCGACACGCTCGAGGATCCGATCACCTATGTCGCCGAACCGGAGCGGCTGGCCGAACATTTGATCGATCTCGAACGCATGGCCGGCTGGAAAATAAACCGGATACTCCCCAATCACGGCTCCCTGGAAGCAATCGAGGCGGGTGGCTATGACACAAGCTTCATTGCAGCGACGCAGGCCTATGTCGGCAAGCTGCTTGCCTGTAGGCACCAGCCCGATCTGGCAAGGCAGGATCTGAGAACGTTCGGCGCCGACATGTTCGCCACCGGTGCGGTGGAGTATTTCGCGCCATACGAGGCCGTTCACCGGCAAAACGTCGAAGCCGTTATCGCCAGAGACCAATAAAAAAGCGGCGCCTCTCGGCGCCGCTTTCGTCTCGGGAGGAGACGCTTCTATTCCTGGGCTACGTTACGCGGCCGTCTTGGCCTCGATCTGCTTGGCCTTGGCCGRAGSCGAMGTGATCGCGATYTTGCGCGGCTTCAAYTCCTCGGGRATGTTGCGCTTGAGGTCGACGAAGAGCAGGCCGTTCTTCAGCGCAGCGCCGACGACTTCAACGTGGTCGGCAAGCTGGAAGCGGCGCTCGAAGGCCCTGGAGGCAATGCCGCGATAAAGCAGCTCGGAGCCTTCGCCGGTGCCCTCGTCCTTGCGCTCGCCCTTCACGGTCAGCACGTTGCGATGGGCTTCGATCGAGATCTCCTCGTCCGAGAAGCCGGCGACCGCCATCGAAATCCGGTAGGAATCCTCGCCGGTGCGCTCGATGTTGTAGGGCGGATAGGTCTGCGCGCCATCGGGCTGCGCAAGCGAATCCAGCATGGTGAAGAGACGGTCAAAGCCGACGGTCGAGCGGTAGAGCGGGGAAAAATCAACGTGACGCATGAGGTGTTCTCCTGTTGAGCAACATGGTTTGCGTATGGCCGGTGCGAAACCCGTAAGCGGCGTTTCGGGAGGACCAGCGGCCCCGACATTGGCGACCGCAACCCACATCTGGGGAGCGCCGGAATGCATTTCAAGCTTCGCCTGGCGGCAAAAACTGAAACGGCCTGCCCTTCATGAACGGCAGATGAACCGGCGCTTCGGCGCCCGTTCAGACAGCCCCCGCTAAAGTATCCTCAAGATCAAGGACAGGCGGCACCAGAGTTTACAGAGGTGCCGCGACGAGGCCGACCGGGTGTTAACGTCCCTTCCTCCCGGATCGACAGGGGCCGGAAGTACGCCTTCGAGCGGCTTCCGGCCTTCCCAATTGCAGGCCCGGCATAAGCCGGATTTGCTTTGCTTTTGATGCATTGGCGTCTATCACCTTGGGCGGGGCCAGCCGCGACAGGCAGGCACGTGAAGACGCCGAGCACAAAGCGCCGAATGACGGACCTTTTTCACGACACGCCGCTTTTCCACGAAACCGAGGGCAATCCGCGACCGGAAAACGCCACCGGCGGCTTCTTCGTCACGCGTGATCGCAAGAATATCCGCTATGGCCTGTTCGGGGCGGTGACGCGTCCGATGCGGGGCACCGTGGTGCTGCTGTCCGGCCGCAACGAGTGTATCGAGAAATATTTCGAAACCATCCGCGACCTTGCCGCCCGGGGTTTCGGCGTCGCAACGCTCGACTGGCGCGGCCAGGGCGATTCCGACCGGCTGATCCGCGATCGCCAGCGCGGCTATGTCAGGTCCTTTCGCGACTACACCGCCGATCTGGAGCAGTTCTTCGAGGAGATCGTGCTGCCCGATTGCCGCGGACCGTACTACATCCTCGCCCATTCCGCCGGAGCTGTGATCACGCTGCTTGCCGCACCGTCCATGGTCAACCGCGTGCGGCGCATGGTGTTGATCGCGCCCTTCCTGACGCTGCCCGACCTGCCGGTCTCAATCAGCACCGTCCGCCGCGTCTGTTCGCTTTTCTGTTTTTTGGGCCTTGGCCGACTCTATTCCGCATGGGGGCCACGGCCGAGACAGACGCTACCTTTCGAGGCCAATAAGGTGACCTCGGATCCGCAGCGCTACCGCCGCAACACCCGCATCTATGAAGAGTATCCACAACTGGCGCTTGGCGGGCCGACGATCCGCTGGCTGCAGGCAGCGGCGAAGGCGTCGGAGGCCGTCAGCGACCCCGATTTCATGGCCCGGATTCAGGTGCCTCTGCTGATCATCGCCGCCGGCGCCGACCAGGTCGTCTCGACCAAGGCGGTCGAGGCCTACGCCAGAAGTCTGAGGCTCGGCTCGCTGTTGATGATCGACGGCGCCAAGCACGAAATCCTGCAGGAAGTCGACCTCTACCGCGAACAATTCCTCGCCGCCTTCGACGCCTTCATTCCCGGCTCCGACGACCCGACGGCCTGACCGGTAGCACGGCTCTTTCACCGAGCCGGCATAGCTGACACACCGTTGTCAGGATGATCGGGTGGCAGTGCCCCGTGGCACGCAAACTGCTAAAGATTCTGACAGCCCGCGCCCACCCCGGAATGCTCATCTGCATGCGTCGAATTGAACGCTATGGAGATGAGATCATGACCGAGAAAACCTGCGCCGCCTGCGATTGCCAACTCGATGCCAACCCGATCCGCGTCAAGGTCGGCGGCAAGACCGTCGAGGTCTGCTGCGAGGAATGCGCCCAGGCGCTGAACGAGGCCGGCGTCTCGGCGGCCGGCACCGGGAAGGATTGAGCCATGCGCACCGATCATGCAACAGCACAACGCCTGGCCGGCCAGGTCCCGGCGCCACCATCCCGCACCACCATCCCGCATTTCTTGCACGCTCAATGCATCGCCGTGGCCAGATGGCTCGCCCGCCAGATGGAGAAACGCCGAAGCCGGCTTGCCTTGCTCGAAATGACCGATGAACAGCTCAAGGACATCGGTTTGTCACGCGGCGATGCCTATTCGGAATTCAGGCGGCGCTAAAGCAATTCCGGGAAAGACGCGCAGCGCTTTCCCTGGGGAATTGCGTCAAAACAAAAAGCAAAAGCAGTTCGCCGGTTCCATGAAACGGCGAACTGCTTTTGCGGGATTGAGCAGCGCTCGCCGACAAGTCTCCTGACAGGACTGGGCAGGCCCATTGCGTAGAATGCTCCTCGCGCCGCCGGAACTTTCCGGCGCGGGGAAAGAGCTCAACGGCCATGTCGCAATTCACAGTTCAGCTCCTTCTCGATACCGGCATCGTCAAGGTGCGGAATGTCGTCTGCAGCGGCGAATGCCGGCACAGGAGCGATGAAGAATGCACGTCGGCCGCGCATCTGGTGTTTCCCTATCGCGGCGTCTTCGTGCGCCATGTCGGCCGCAATGACGCCGTCGCGGAAGCCAATCAGCTGCTGTTCTTCAATCAGGCTGAGGCCTACCAGGTCAGCCACCCCATCGAGGGCGGCGACGCCTGCCTAGACCTCGTCATCGAGGAAGGCYARTTGCGCGAGCTGGCGCCGAAGGGGCAGTTGCGAGCCAGTGGCATCCTGGCGTTTCGTCGCCAGCGCCGGCGCATCGATCCGCGCGCACAGGCCTTGGTGGCATTGCTGCGCCACAGCCTGAGCCGCAATGTCGCCGAAACGCTTGAGGCCGAGACGCTTGCCCTGACGCTGGTGCGGCGCTCGCTCGGCGAGCGCACCTCGCATGTCGCGGGCGCCAGCCCSGGGCGGCAGAAGCTGGTCGAYCGCGCCAAGCTYGTGCTGTCGTCGGACCTGTCGCGGCGCTGGACGCTGGCCGAAATTGCCGCCGAGGTCGGCGTTTCGCCGGTCTATCTSACGCAAATGTTCCAGCAGGTCGAGGCCATGCCGCTCTATCGCTATCATCTGCGCCTGCGGCTGGCGCGCGCGCTCGACCTGCTTGGCCGCTACGACAATCTGACCACGCTTGGCATGGACCTTGGCTTCTCCAGCCACAGCCATTTCAGTGCGTCGTTCAGGCAGGTCTACGGACGCACGCCGGCGGAGTTCCAGCGCTCGATCAAGCCGCGCTGAAGTAGGGAAATGTCAGCCGCGCAGGGCAGCCATGGCGGCCGCGTGAAGCTCCGGCGTCGCCGCCGCCAGAACATCGCCRCCCTTTTCCGCCGGYCCGCCMTCGAARGTGGTGAYGACRCCGCCSGCYTTCTCGATGATCGGGATCARCGCCACGATRTCGTARGGCTTCARGCCGGGRTCGGCGACGATRTCGACGCTKCCSGARGCGATCATGGCGAAGGCATAGCAATCGGCACCGTAGCGGGCGAGCTGGACCTGTTTCTCGAACGCGTCATAGCGCGTGCGCGCCTCGCCCTTGAACAGCGCCGGCGTCGTGGTGAACAGCGTTGCCTCGTCGAGCCTTGTCGTCTTGCGGGTCGAAAGCTTGCGCGGTCCGCCCGGCCCCTCATAGTGCGAGCCCGAGGCGTTGGCGTAAAACAGTTCGCCGGTGAAGGGCTGCGCCATCATGCCGGCAACSGCGTCGCCATCGACCGTCAGCCCGACCARCGTCCCCCACACCGGCAGGCCGGAGATGAAAGCGCGCGTGCCGTCGATCGGRTCRATCACCCAGACATGCCGGCTGGAGATGTTCTCGCTGCCATGCTCCTCGCCGAGAATGYCATGGTCGGGATACTCAGCCGATATCAGTGCCCGGATGGCGCGTTCCGTCTCGCGGTCTGCTTCGGTGACCGGGTCGAAACTGCCCTTTTCCTTGTTGGCCACGGCACCCTGGGCGCGAAAGCGCGGCAAGGTCTCGGCCGCTGCCGCTTGCGCGATACGGCGCATGAAATCGATACTGATGTCCAACTGATTCTCCCGCATTGCAGAGTGCCCAACTGGGCTCTGCCGACACTTTCCCGCCAAAACAAGCCTGTTTATCGATTTATTCGCCGTGACAGCTGTTGCCCAAATGTCACGCAAGCGTCATCGAAACGCAATTTCCACATCAYTSTGAATTAAAAAAGCCTGAAGGTCGCTTGACATTTGTGCACCGCACAATACCCTCGACCTCGGACAGGTTTTCCTGTCCATGCCCTCCTTGGGCGTTTCCTCCCTAGACTTCGACCGTATCGTGCAAACGATGCGGTCTTTTTTTACGCCTTGCACTCTCGCCGGTTATTTTACTCCGCGGCCAGCGGCAGGTCGATGAAATGATGGTCGGGCATCGCCATCAGATCGGCTGAAAATCGCGTCAGGTCGTCGGCCAGCGCGTCGAAGCCGGCAGCCTTCTCGAATGTCCGCTCATTCATGTAAAGCCCGCGATTGACCTCGATCTGCAGCGCATGCAGATGGCGCGCCGGGCGGCCATAGTGCTCGGTGATGAAGCCACCGGCATAAGGCTTGTTGTGGGCGACGGTGTAACCCATGGCGGAGAGCAGGCCGATCGCGGTCTCGGTCAGCGCCGCGGTGGCCGAGATGCCGAAACGATCGCCGATGATGAAGTCCGGCCGCAGACCGCTGTCGCCGACACGGATGCTCGCCGGCATCGAATGGCAATCGATCAGCACGGCAAAGCCGAACCGGGCATGGGTCCTGGTCAAAAGCCGCTTCAGCGTTTCGTGATAGGGCTTGTAGACGGCCTCGATGCGGGCGACGGCTTCGGCCAGCGGCAAGCGGCCGGAATAGATGTCGAGCCCCTCCCCCACCAGCTTGGGCACGGTGCCCAGGCCGCCCGCCACCCGCGCCGAGCGGATATTGCAGAAGGACGGCACCGGCTCGGCGAACATGCGCGGGTCGAGTTCCCAGGGCTCGCGGTTGACGTCGAGATAGGCGCGCGGGAAATTCGCCGCCAGCATCGGCGCGCCAAGCGCCACGGCACCGCCGAACAGTTCGTCGACATAGCAATCCTCCGAGCGGCGGATGGCGTTGCGGTCGAGCCTTGCCATGGCAAGGAAGCGTTCGGGGTAGTAGCGGCCGCTATGCGGTGAGT
>NZ_JBFUGJ010000200.1:0-10999 GCF_056402975.1 Mesorhizobium sp. P3_A9
GCATTGAACTGCCCTTGCGACTGGAGCGCCCGCAGCGCCGCGATCCCCAACGGCGAAACACACCTGTCGATATCGCAACCATTCGTCGCGCCCTGCAGAGCTCACTGCATTTCGTCAACGTGCTGGAGACCGCAAAGAGCAGCGCTGCCTGAAACTCACGAACTTGGCGCTCGCGAGCTCGGCGTGCAGACGCTATCCGCGTTCGGGGAACATCGCCTTCAGGCCCTCACGTGAGGCCTTGGCGATGCCGCGCTCGGTGATCAGTCCGGTCACCAGCCGAGCCGGAGTCACGTCGAAGGCCGGGTTCGCCGCCGGCGTCGCTTCGGGCGAGATGCGCACCTGGGCGATCTCGCCGCCGGCGGTCTTGCCCCAGACCAGCGAGACCTCGTCGGCCGAGCGCTGCTCGATCGGGATTTCGGCCAGCCCGTCATGCACCGTCCAGTCAATGGTCGGCGAGGGCAGCGCGACATAGAACGGCACGTCATTGTCGGCGGCGGCSAGCGCCTTGAGATAGGTGCCGATCTTGTTGCAGACATCGCCATCGGCKGTGGTCCGGTCGGTGCCGACGATGACCATGTCGATCGCGCCGCGCTGCATCAGATGGCCGCCGGCATTGTCGACGATCAGTGTGTGCGGCACGCCGTGCCCGGCCATCTCCCAGGCGGTCAGCTGGGCGCCCTGGTTGCGCGGCCGCGTTTCGTCGACATAGACATGGACCGGAATGCCGGCCTCGGTCGCCAGATAGATCGGCGCGGTCGCGGTGCCATAGTCGACGGTGGCGAGCCAACCGGCATTGCAGTGGGTGAGGATATTGACCGTCTCGCCCGGCTGCTTGCGCGCGGCGATCGCCTTGATGATGGCGAGACCATTCTCGCCGATGGCGCGGTTCAGCCCGACATCCTCGTCGGCGATCTCACCGGCGCGCCGATAGGCGGCCGCGGCACGTTCCTGCGGTGCGAGCGGCTTGAGGAAGCGCCGCATTTCGTCCAGCGCCCAGCGCAGATTGATCGCCGTCGGTCGCGTCTCGTGCAGCGTCTCCCACACGGCATCGAGCGCTTCGTCGGACGGATCGTCAGCCATCTGCATGGCGACGCCATAGGCGGCGGTGACGCCGATCAGCGGCGCGCCACGCACCCACATGTCGCGGATGGCGGTGGCGATGCCGGTGACCGTGCCGATCGTCTCGACACGGAAATCATGCGGCAGCCAGCGCTGGTCGATGATGTCAACCGAACGCCCGTCGTCGCTCAGCCAGATGGTGCGATAGTGGCGGTCGCCGACGTTCAAATGCTGCTCTCCCGTTCGATCAGCGTGGCCAGAGTGTTGACCTCGTCGATGCTGTGTATCTGGCGCCGGTTGACGGCGATGTGACGGCCGAATTTAAGCGCCTTGGCCTCGCAGGAGGCGCGCAAATCCTCGTCGGCGATGGTCTCGRAATCGGCATTGTGGGCGAGGCCGAGGATGCGCCTGTGCACCTCGATGCCGGCAAAGCCGAGCAGGTCGGTCCATATCTGGTGCAGCACATGATCGAGCGCCTGTTCGGCGGCGAGTATGTCGCCCTGATCCTCGAACAGGCTCTTCTGGTAGAGCATGCCGGTGCGCTCGCTGCGCCACAGATGCGAGAACTCGGCACGGAACACCGACCATGTCTCGTTTGTCACCCCGAGCAGATAGGCGCGCATGGTATCGCGCTTGCCCGTCTGCTCRTGGCCGYGYTGCGAGAAGAASGACATCCAGAAATTGGCGAGCAGCATGCCGACATCGAASGCCATCGGKCCRTAGAASGCGAACTCCGGATCGATCATCCKGGTYTCCKKGTCGGTGACCATGATMGAGCCGGAATGCAGATCGCCATGCAGCAGCGTYTCGGCATTGGCGGCRAAMAKGTGCTTGAGCCGCTGCGCCTCGACCTTGAGGTCGCGATCGGCACGCAGTTCGGCAACGAGGCCGTCGAGCTGCGGCGATGTATGCCGGTTCATTTTGGCGTCGAAATAGGGATCGGAAAACACCAGGTTTTCGGTGATGTCGCAGAGSTCGACATTGTCGGCGAACAGCGCCAGATCGGCCTTGCGGTTCCTGGTCACCATCGACAGGTCGGAACCGCGAAACAGCGTGCGGGCCATGAACAGGCCGATATCCCGGGCGATGTTCGGSAGYTGGCGYCCGTCAATCAGGGCGCGCCTGAGAATGATGTGTGGCGGCGCCAGATACTCCATGATGATCAGCGCCTGGCCTTCATCGAAATAATAGATCGTCGGCACCGAGCCCGGCGCACGGGCCTCCTGGCGGGTCAGCGCGTGATACTCGAAGAAGGAACGCTTCAGCGGCAGCGGCCAGCTGTCGCCGACCAGGCGGACATAGGGCAGCGCCTGCTTGACCACGGCGGCACCGCTGGCGCCCTCGACGATGAACACCAGGTTGAGATTGCCGTCGCCGACTTCGCGGACTTTCCAGTGTGCCGTGTCCTTGCCGATCTTGGCGCACAGCGCCTCGTTGGCGCCGAGGCGCGTTGCAAGCGTCTCGACCGACAGTGCTTCGAACGGCAATTTCTGCGTCATCGTCATCCTCCCGCATATGCGCTCCCGATATAACGGAGGCATGGCGGCGTGGCCAAGCTAGGAAGCGATTTGGCAATTGTCAATCGTGTTGACAATTGCCGATATTGACCATAGCGTCGTGGTCAGGGAGGAACGCATGGTCGGCAATGCCGTGTTCCGCGTAGAGGGACTGAGGAAATCCTTTGGCCGAAACGAGGTGCTTGGCGGCATCTCGCTCGAGCTGCATTCCGGCGAAGTCACCGTGCTGATGGGCGCCAATGGCGCCGGCAAATCCACCCTCGTCAAGATCATCAGCGGCGTCTACGAGCGCGGCGGCGGCACCATGACGCTTGCCGGTCAGGACTTTGCGCCGAACAAGCCGGCGGAAGCGATCCGCGCCGGCGTCGTCACCGTGCACCAGAACATCAATGACGGTGTCGTGGCCGACCTCGATGTCGCCACCAACCTCACGCTCGACAGGCTGAGCGGCCGGGGCGTGCCGACCCTTTTCAATCCCGCCCGCGTGCGCCGTGAGGCCAAGGCGGTCGCCGATCGCATGGGCCTGGCCATCGATCTCAAGGCCCGCGTCAACGACCTTTCGCTGGCCGATCGCCAGATGGTGGCGATCGCGCGGGCTCTGGCGCACCAGCCGAAAGTGCTGATCCTCGACGAGCCGACGTCCTCGCTCTCCAGCGCCGAGGCCGATCGGCTATTTGCGCTGATCGACCGGCTGCGCGAGCAAGGCGTGGCGATCCTCTACATCTCGCACCGCATGTCCGACATCAGGCGGCTCGCCGACCGCATCGTCTCGATGCGTGACGGCGTCATTTCGGGCGTCTTCGACACCAAACCGCTCGACTATGAAGGCGCGGTCAACGCCATGCTTGGCCGCAAGATTCATCTCGACCAGATCGTTGCCAGGGACTCAGTCAAACCGGTCCTGACCGTCGAAGGCCTGCGCATCGCGCAGGGTGCCAAGCCGATCTCGCTAACGCTTGGCGATGGCGAGGTCGTTGCCATCACCGGCCTCGTCGGCGTCGGCAAGACGGCACTTGCCGAAACGCTGTTCGGTGTGCGCAAGCCGCTCGCCGGCACCATGACGATGAACGGCAAGCCCTATGCGCCGCGCTCGGCCGGTGATTCGATCGTCGCCGGCGTGTTCCTCGTCGCCAAGGATCGGGCCACCAGCGGCATCGTCGGCGGCTTCAACATTGAGCGCAATGTCAGCCTGCCGTTCCTCAAGCGGATGTCGAATCTGAGCGTTCTCAGGCGCCGCCTCGAACGCGCCACCGCGCGCCGGCAGATCGAGCAACTCAGCATCGTCTGCCGCTCCGAGAAGGACGAGATGTCGGCATTATCCGGCGGCAACCAGCAAAAGGTGATGGTCGCCCGCTGGATGGCACAAGACGCAAAGCTGTTCATCCTCGACGAGCCGTTTCAGGGTGTCGACATCTCGGCCAGGCGCGACATCGCCGCCAAGCTGAGAGCGAGCGCCCATGGCCGCGCGACGCTTTTGTTCGTCACCGAACTCGACGAGGCGCTGGAGACGGCCGACCGCATCCTGGTGATGTCGGAACACACAATCGTCGGCGAACACCGCAACGCCGAAGTCGATCTCGATCGCCTGCTGGCCGAGGTCGCCGGCGGGCCGCTGCACAGTGCTGCCTGAGCGCGGCGGCGGGAAGAATTGGAATGGAGAGAGCATGGGTTTGAGTTGGGTAAAGTGGGCAGCGGCGCCGGGGTGCGCTGAATGACGTTGCGCGACTACGCCATCCGCTATGGCTTTATTGTCCTGTTGTTCGGGCTGGTCGCCTATTTCGCGATCGCCGCCGACGGTTTCGTCTCGCCGCAAAGTGCCGTCTTCATCTTCCAGTCGGTCGCCATCACCGGCGTGCTGGCGCTCGGCGTCACCGCCACGCTGGTCGTCGGCGGCTTCGATCTGTCGATCGGCTCGGTCGCCACTTCGGCCATGATGGCGGCTGCCTATGTTATGGTGGTGCTGGAGCAGAACGTCGTCGTCGCCGTCGTCGCCTGCCTGCTCATCGGCGCCATTGTCGGTCTGATCAATGGCTGGCTGATCGTCTACATGCGCGTGCCCGATTTGCTGGCGACGCTCGGCATGATGTTTCTCCTGGTTGGCCTGCAACGCATCCCGACCGAAGGCCGCTCGATCGCCACCGGCATGACCATGCCCGACGGCTCGGTTGCCAATGGCAAATTCTCTGATGCCTTCCTGGCGCTTGGCCGCCACCGCTTCGACTTCTTCATCCCGAACCTCATTCCGGTGTCGGTGGTCGTGCTGCTGGTGCTCGCCGTGTTGATCTGGTTCTTCCTCGAATACACCCGCTTCGGCCGCATGATGTACGCCGTCGGCTCCAATGAGCGCGCCGCCGAACTCGCCGGCGCGCCGGTCAAGGCATACAAGATCTGGGCCTATGTCATTTCAGGCGTTTTTGCCTCGATCGGCGGCATTTTGCTCGCCGCCCGGCTTGGACGCGGCGACATCGCCTCGGGCAACAATCTGCTGCTCGACGCKGTCGCSGCRGCGCTKATCGGCTACGCGGTGCTSGGYGCCGCCAAGCCSAACGCCTTYGGCACSGCCRTCGGCGCGCTGTTCGTCGGCATCYTGCTGCAAGGCCTGACGATGATGAACGCGCCTTACTACACGCAGGATTTCGTCAAGGGCGTGGTTCTGGTCGTCGCCCTTGTCTTCACCTTCGCCCTTTCGGGCAGGGGCAGGGGATAGTTYCGACCGGACAGGATTTTCGAGTTCAACACAAGTGGAGGAAACAAGGTGAACATCACAAGAAGACTTCTGGGGAAGGTAGCGCTCGGACTGGCCGGCGCAACCATGCTGATGCAGTTCCCGGCGCTGGCCGCGGACAAGCCGGCGCCGTTCGACAAGCCCGGCGTCAAGATCGCGCTGGTGCGTTATCTCTCGACCGGCGATTTCTTCCAGGCCTACCTCTCGGGCGTCGAGGCGCAGTCGAAGGCGCTCGGCATCGACCTGCGCGTGCTCGACAGCCGCCAGGATGCTGCCCTTCAGTCCGACATGGTCGACCAGGCCATCGCGCTCGGTGTGCAGGGTATCATCATCCAGCACGGCCTGACGGAATCGATGAAGGACGCCGCGCAGCGCGCAGTCGACGCCGGCATCAAGGTGGTGGCTTTCGACGTCAATGTCGAAAACCCCAAAATCCCGCAGATCGAACAGTCCGACAAAGACCTGGCCCGCCTCGCACTCGAGCAGGCGGTCAAGGACAATGGCGAGAGCTGGAATGCCGGCTATGTCTATGTCGCCGGCATCGCGCCGCTCGACCGCCGCAACGAGACCTGGGTCGACGTCAAGAAGAAATATGCCGGCATCAASGAAGTCGCSATGTTCGGCACGCTCGACAACCCGATCGCCAAYTCCGTCGCCAACCAGGCACGTTCGGTGTTGACTGCTCACCCCGACATCAACGTCATGTTCGCCCCTTATGACGAATTCGCCAAGGGCGTGAAGATCGCSGTCGACGAGGCCAGCYTGAACAAGAAGATCAAGATCTACTCGGCCGACATATCGACATCCGATATCGCCGCGATGCGCGAGCCCGACAGCGCGTGGGCGGCAACCGCCGCGACCAACCCGGCCGTCGTCGGTCAGGTCTCGGTGCGTGCGCTGGCGCAGCTGCTCGCCGGTGAAGATCCCGGCCACAACGTCATCGTGCCGCCGACGCTGATCACGCAGAAAGAGCTGATCGACAAGGACATCAAGAACATGGAGGATCTGTCGGCCAAGCTGCCGCAGTTCGCCCATGCCGATGTCGCCATGCCGGCCTGGATGCCGAACCCGAACGCGAAGTAGAGGCGGGTCTGATAAACGCAAAAAGGGCGGCCACGAGCCGCCCTTTTCATATGGAGTTAGGCTCTCGCTTTACAGCCAGTGTTCCGGATCGCGCATCCCGTGGACGACAGCCACAGCCAGGACGCCGTCCGGCTGCGGTTCGTAGATGACGATGTAGCGGCCTTCGATGAGCACGCGGGCTGTCGCGCTCAACTCAGGCCGGGCTGTCCCCATCTTGGGGTGCTGTGCCGCCAGGTCCAGTTTCTCAAAAATGCGCATCAGCAGCCTGTCCGCTGCCTTTTCATTGTCGATTGCTATTGTGTGCCAGATATCCCGCAAATCCTGCGAGGCACGCGGTGTGAGCCGATATCTAGCCACGGGCGCCGCGTTCTGCCTTCAGATTGCGTAGAAACTCGGCAGGTTCGACTTCCACCGGCTTGCCGCTGGCCATGCCGTCGGCATAGGCGCGTTTCAGGTGCTCGAGTTCAAGGGCGCGCAATTCCTCCCGCTGCTCCCACAGGCGAAGAGCGTCGCGGACAATCTCGCTATTGGAGGCATAGCCACCACCTTCGATGGCGCTTTGCAGGCGCGCGATCTGCTGCGCGGTGAGCGAGATGGTGAGAGTGCGCATCGGTTCAGCTTTCATGCCTATCCTGTATCACGCTTCACAAGAACTAACAATATTTGTTAGGATTCCGGTATCCTAAGTGTCGATCCCCTGCCTTCCGGCAGGGGATCACAAGGAAAGTTTTGCCTACCGCAGCGCCGCCGCGATGTTGCCGCCGTCGACCGTCGTCACATCGGCGGTGGTCCGTTCGGCGAGCGCATGATGCAGGAAGGCCTGTGCCACGTCCTGCGCCGTCACTTCCTGGCCTAGCAGATTGCCGGACATGTATTCCTTCTCCGACACGCCGCGCGCGCCGGAGCGGCTGGCGATCATGGCATCGGTCAAAATGCCCGAGCGGATGCGGTCGGCGTTGACGGCGTTCGAGCGAATGCCATGGGCGCCGTAATCGAGCGCGTATTGCCTGGACAGGAACAAAGTTGCCGCCTTCGGCACGCCATAGGCGCCGAATTTCGGGCCCGGATTGACGGCCTGCTTGGAGGTGTTGAACAGGAGTACGCCGCCGGTGCCCTGTTCGAGCATGATGCGCACGGCGTTCTGCGCCACCGACTGGTGAGCGAAGAAATTTAGCTCGAAACTCTTGCGCAGCAGCGCATCGTCGAGTTCGCCGATCCGGCCTTCCCAGGCCGCACCCGCATTGGAGACGAGAATGTCGACGCCGCCGAACACGGCAACCGCTTTGTCGAAGGCGGCGCGTACCTGTGCCGGGTCGGTGATGTCGGCGCCGACGCCGATCGAATTGTTGCCGGCTTTTTTCGCGGCGTCAGCGGCCTTGTCGCCATCGAGATCGACGACCACGGCATGGGCGCCATTGTCGGCGAAGAGTTTCGCCGTAGCAGCACCAATCGCGCCGGCGCCGCCGGTGATCAGCACCACCTGGCCGGTCAGAGGCTTCGGCTTGTTGGAGGCAAGCTTGGCCTGCTCCAGCGACCAGTATTCGAGCGGGAASAGGTCGGCCTTSGACAGSGGRTGGAAMYGGCCGACAGCYTCGGCGCCGCGCACCGCCTCGATCCACATTTCGCCGACATCCGAAGCGATCTTCGCATCCTTCAGCGTGCGGCCATGGCCGAACATGCCGAGCCCCGGCACCAGCGTCAGCCGCGGCATCGGGTCGAGCATGGTGCGCTTGACGTCGTCGAGCGCGTCATTGGTCTCGAAATAGACGCGGTAGTCGCTGACGAAGGCGTCGACATGGCTCTTGATGACGGCCTTGTAGTCGCCGGCCTTGTCGGCATCCGGCGCCCGCACCGCCATCGGGCCGGTCTTGATGCGGATCGACAGATCCGGTGTCGACACGCCACGTCCAGCATAGTCAGCGATTTTCGATGAATTGATGAAATCGACAATTGCATCGGAGGTGCGGAAGTCAGAGATCATGCGGTCGAAGCGGCCTTCGCCGCGTGTCACCGCGACAGCACCGCGCAGCATTGGCGCGATCGACGCCGGTGTCGCGAGCTTTGCCGGCAGCGCTGCCGTTGCCGCCTTCGGCTTGGCATGCTTGGCSACATAATCCTCGGCGACGTTCACATAGTGGATCATCCGGTCGTAGGCTTGTTTGGCATCGTCGCCGAAGGTGAAGATGCCGTGCTTGTCGAGGATCAGGCCTTCAACCGTCGGGTCGGCGTCAAAGACGTCGGCCGCTGCCTTGGCGAGGTCGAAGCCCGGCATGATGTAGGGCACGTACCCCATCTTCTCGCCGAACACCGTCTTCACCAGCGGCTTCGAGTCTTCCTGGTCAACGATCGCCAGGATGGCCGTCGAATGCGTGTGGTCGACGAATTTGTGCGGCAGGAAGGCGTGCAGCAGCGTCTCGACCGAMGGRTTGGGCGARGACGGGTCGATSAGRTTCGCCCGCTGCAGCGCSACCATGTCCTCRTCGGCGAGCTTGTCCAGCGMGCGCGCCYKGAGCAGSGCGCYCAKCTTGACCGCCGGCAGTCCCTGCGGCTCGATGACGGCCATGTCCCAGCCGCTGCCCTTGACGCACAACACGTCCCATTCGTCACCGACGAGATCGGTCGCCTTGATCTTGCAGGAGGTGTTGCCGCCGCCATGCAGGACCAATTGCGGCACGCCACCCAGCAGCCGCGTCGTGTAGACGCGCAGCGCGAGGTCGCGGCCGACGCCTTTCTTGGCATAGTCGGCAACGAGTTTCTCGGCCGCGTCGTCGTTCCACAAGTTCTTCATGTTCGCTTCGTCCAGTTGYTGTCTTGGGTGGTGAAACAGGATTGCCGCGACGCCTTGATGACAATGCGCCGGCGAAGGGTTGCTTTTCAGGATGCTTTTTGTGGCGCCGCTCCGGCCTGATCGAGCAGCCGCTGCGCCATATGCGCGCCAACCACCAGATGCGTGCAAAGTCCGCCGGCGAGCGCGGCCAGCAGCGGTTCGAACTTGCTGTCCTCCTGCACCACCATCAGGCGTTTTTCGATGGCACCGAGCGAGGCGAGTTCAGCCGAAATGACCCGGCGGTTGTAGCTGCAGTCGAGCGCCTCGCCTTTGGCGTCGATGATCTGTCCGGCGATCACGCCGGCGGCACCGATCCCGCGCAGCGCAGCCATTTCGTCCGGGTTCAGCGCGCCGCATTTGACGACATGGCTGTCGGCATCGACTGTGCCGACGGAAAAAAGCGCGAGATTGCAATCGCTGATGCCGGCCAATTGTTCACGGATCACCGGCTCGGCCCGCAGCGCGCGCGCCAGATCTTCCGTCGACAGCACCAGCGGTGCATAGAAATTAAGGCCCTTGGCGTTGAGCCGGCGCGCGATTTCCATCGTGCACTGGTCGGGCCGGTAAGAGTAGGGCGCGCCGAGATTGCCACAGAGCTGCACCACCGTGACATCCTGCAGGTCGGCATAGGACATGATGTCGGCGATCATGTAGACGGTGCGGCCCCAGGCGACGCCGATGCGGTCGCCCTTCTTGACCAGTTCGAGAAACACGCTCGCCGCCAGCACGGCAATGTCCGTCGACGGGTCCGGGATATGGCCGTTCTCCGGCGCGATCCAGACCGCGTCGAGGCTCAGCGCGTCCTCAAGCTTGCGCGCCATCACGTCGTCGGTGAACAACTGGGTCGAAGTGGAGATGTTGACGATGCCGGTCTCGCGCGCCTTGCGCAGATACATGGCCACCGAGGCACGGGAAATGTTAAGCTGGCTTGCAACCTGGTCCTGCCGCAGGCCATGCGCATAATAGAGCCAGGCGGCTTTGTGAATGAGCTGTTCTGCCGGTCGGATCGCCATGCCGCCTCCTCGGCTGACATTAGTCACGGCTCTCGACAAAAGTCAAATTGGCGTGCTGGAGCGCGATCACCTATCAACAAGGCTGATCCCGGATCGTCGTTCCACAAAGCCCGCACACCATAGCATTTTCGGCCATTCAGGGGGATGGCCTGACGAGAGTCCTAAGGTTAGAAAGTCGAAAAGGACTTTGGGGAGAACGGGATGGGCAATTCCTACGAACAGGATCTCGACAGGAATGCGGCGAACCACCAGCCGTTGACGCCGCTCACCTATCTGGAGCGCGCGGCAAAGACCTATCCTGACCACATCGCCATCATTCATGGCGGCCAGCGGATCAGCTATCGCGATTTCTGGCGCCGYTCGCTSAAGCTCGCCTCGGCGCTGCAAAAGCGCGGCATCGGCAARGGCGATACGGTCACCGTCATGCTGTCCAACACGCCGCCRATGCTGGAGGCGCATTTYGGCGTRCCGATGACCAAGGCGGTGCTGCATTCGCTCAACACCCGCCTCGATGCCGCGGTCATTGCCTTCCAGCTCGACCACGCCGAAACMAAGGTGCTGATCGTCGACCGCGAATTCTCAGGCGTCGTCCGGCAGGCCCTCGATCTGGCCAAGGTCAAGCCGCTGGTCATCGAYTAYGACGATCCCGACTACGCCGCCGACGCRCCCTATCCCAAGGGCGARCGCATCGGCWCGMTCGACTATGASGAKTTTGTCGCCGGCGGYGACGAGGATTTCGCCTGGTCGATGCCSGACGACGAATGGGACGCCATCT
>NZ_JBFUGJ010000201.1:0-10874 GCF_056402975.1 Mesorhizobium sp. P3_A9
CCGTTACACCGCCCGCAGCCGCCACGCCCGCGGCGCCGGCGGCCGCTCCGGCGACGGCGACTTCGGTGCCGGTCGGCCAGAAGGCGATCTTCTATGAGGAGCGCACCAGCACGGCGCAGGGTTCGGCCGAGCCCGGCAGCATCGTCTGGTCGCTGGTGCAGGAATCGCCCGGCGGCGACCTGCCGCCCGAGCCGGCGATCCGCGCCGAAGCAACCATCCCCGGCAAGGACATCCAGTTGCGCATGACCATCCGCCGCAACACCGACCAGACGTTGCCGGCCAGCCATATCATCGAGATGATCTTCCTGACGCCCGACGGTTTCGAGGGCGGCGGTGTCGACAACATATTGCGCGTCGCCATGAAAAGCTCCGAGCAGGACGCCGGCAGCCCGTTGATCGGCATTCCGGCCAAGATCGCCGACGGCTTCTTCCTCGTCGCGCTCAACGACACCAAGGCCGACGAGGACGCCAACATGACCTTGCTGCGCGGCCAGGACTGGATCGACGTGCCGGTGGTCTACAAGACCGGCCGGCGGGCGCTGCTGACCATGGAAAAGGGCATTCCCGGCGAGAAGGTGTTCGACGAGGCGATCAAGGCCTGGCAGGCGAAGACGGCGGGCTGATAGGGCACGCCGTAGAGGCTGCCTTCGCTCAGAAGCCCTGAAATAGCATGTCGAGCGCGGCGACGATGTCGTCGTGGTGCTTCGTCAGGTTGAGCCGACTTTCACCCAATTCGCTCGCCGGAACGGTGGCAATAAGGTGTGTCGCCATGACCAGCTTCCGGCCGTTGATCTCGAAGATCGGGTGAAGTTTTCGCATCGGCGGCGGCACCGCTGCAATCGGAAGAAGCGGGACGACCACCCGTGTCTTGAAATTGTCGAGCAGGTCGGATTGAACGTCGAGCAGATAGTTGCCTTCGATGCGACCGGCGAAGACATCATAGCGGGCCATCAGAACTGCCGGTACTCTTCCAAAGGGATGCCGTTTTTCTCCACATAGTCGTTCCACGCATCCATCGTGGCCCGGTTCTCAAGCTTCCACAGCCGCGTTTTTTCAGCGGCCACCGCTTCCGCGATGCCAGCTTCTGCGGCGCGCGAGACATTGACGTCTAGCCCCTTGGCTTCCCGCATGAGGTTGGAATCGATCGACAGATTTGCTGGCTGACGGATCGCATTCAAGGCAATCTTACGCATAATGGCCTCCGCAACATGCGCATAATGTATGCGCATTCTCGTGCAGGGGCAATCGGGCGGCTCCGATGAGAGGTGCGGACGCCCGGCCCTACGCTATGGCTCCCAGCCCTCGGGCGAGCGCTTCTCACCCCTCCATCTCTTCCCGAAGCATCTCGAGTTCCAGCCATTCCTCCTCGAGCGCCGCCAGCGTCGCGCGCTCCTTGTCGAGGGCCGCGATGGTCTTCTGGAACGAGGCCGGATCGCGCTCGTAGTAGGCCGGATCGGCGATGTTGTTCTCCAGCCGTGAGATCGACGCCATCACCGCCTCGATCTTCTTCGGCAGTGATTCCAGCGCAAATTTCTGCTTGAAGGACAGTTTCTTCGCCGGTCCTTTTGAGGCTGCCGGCTCGCTCTTGCCTGGCGCCGGCGCATCGCCGACTTCGGCCTTGGTGCGGGCCTTGCGGTCGTCGAGACGGGTGCCGCCGCGCTGCGCCAGCATGTCGGAATAGCCGCCGGCATATTCGATCCAGCGCCCGTCGCCGTCCGGCGCGATCAGGCTGGTCACCGTGCGGTCGAGAAAGTCACGATCGTGGCTGACCAGGATAACGGTGCCGGCAAAACCGGCGACCAGTTCCTGCAAAAGTTCGAGCGTCTCCATGTCGAGATCGTTGGTCGGCTCATCGAGCACCAGAAGATTCGCCGGCCGCGCCAGCACGCGCGCCAGGATCAGCCGCGCCCGCTCGCCGCCGGACAACTCGCGCACCGGCGTGCGGGCCTGCTCCGGCTTGAACAGGAAGTCCTTCATGTAGGAGACGACATGGCGCTGCTCGCCATTGATCACGAGGTTTTCGCCGCGTCCATCGGTCAGGTATTGCGCCAGCGTCTCTTGAGGGTCGACGGCCTCGCGCTTCTGGTCGAGCGTGGCGATCTCCAGATTGGTGCCGAGCCGCACCGAGCCGGCATCCGGCTTCATCTCGCCGGTCAGCATCTTCAGCAAAGTCGTCTTGCCGGCGCCGTTCGGGCCGACGAGACCGACGCGGTCGCCGCGTTGGATACGGGTCGAGAAGCCCTTGACCACGGTGAGATCGCCAAAGCTCTTCTCGATGTTTTTTGCTTCGATCACCAGCTTGCCGGATTCGGCGGCGTCGCTCGCCACCATGGTGGCGTTGCCTTCGGCGCCGCGATGACCGCGAAAATTCTTGCGCATGGTCTGCAATTCGCCGAGCCGGCGCATGTTGCGCTTGCGTCGCGCGGTCACGCCATAACGCAGCCAATGCTCTTCGCGCACGATCTGGCGGCCGAGCTTGTGCTGCTCGCGCTCTTCTTCTTCCAGCACCAGATCGCGCCATTCCTCGAAATGGCCAAAGCCCTTGTCCAGCCTGCGGGTCTGGCCGCGATCGAGCCAGACGGTGGCGCGCGACACGCGCTCGAGAAAGCGGCGGTCGTGCGAGATGACGATCAGCGCCGATGAGGTGCGGACGAGTTCCTCTTCCAGCCATTCAATGACAGACAGGTCAAGATGGTTAGTCGGCTCATCAAGCAGCAGAATATCGGGCTCGGGCGCCATGACGCGGGCAAGCGCGGCGCGCCTCGCCTCGCCGCCGGAGAGATCGTTCGGCCGCTCCTCGCCCGACAGGCCGAGATGCTCCATCAGATAGCTGGCGCGGTAGGGATCGTCGGCGGGTCCGAGCCCGGCCTCGACATAGGCGCGTACGGTGGCAAATCCTTCCATGTCGGGCATCTGCGGCAGATAGCGGACGGTCGCCGAGGGCTGGCGGAAGACCTCGCCGTCCTGCGGTTCGATCAGGCCGGCGGCGATCTTGAGCAGCGTCGACTTGCCGGAGCCGTTGCGGCCGACCAGCGCAATCTTGTCGCCGGCCGAAGCCGTCAAGGCGGCGCCGTCGAGCAGCGGCGTGCCACCAAAGGTCAGTTTTATCCCGTCGAGATTGAGAAGGGGCGGGGCCATGTCAGCTTTCAGGCAAGGGATAGGGATGGGCGAGCAACAGTGCGCGGCCGTGGCCGAGCGAGATGTCGAGGCGGCCCCCGGTCTTTTCGAGCTTGACCTCGTTGGAGATGGTCAGCGACGAGCCGAAGGCCACTTCGACCTGGTTGAGCGGCCATTTGGCGCCGGTGACGGTCAGGCCGGCCAGTTCGGAAAAGCCGAGGATCGAAAACAGCGTGCCGTCGGCATAGTCGAAGCCGGCCTTTCCCAACAGCAAGGGCACGCCTTCCTGGGCGCCGCTGGTCAGCAGCACGTCCGTTCCAGCCTCGGCCAACCGCAGGGCAAGCGCCAGATGCAGGAACGCGTGGTCGGCACGCTTGCCGCCAAAGGCGCCCGCCAGCACCAGGCTGGTCGCGCCGCGCTCGAGGGCTGCAGCGATCGCCAGTTCGCCGTCGGTCTTGTCCTTTTCCGCCGGAAAGGTCTGGCGGGGCACAGCGGCGAGATCGTTCGGCAGATTGGCCGGCACGGAATCGAAATCGCCCACCCACAGTTCCGGCACAAGGTCGAGCATCCGCGCATGGCCGATGCCGGCGTCGGCGGCGATAACGCGGGAGCCCTCGACCTGGCGGTCGAGCCGGGGCGTGCGGATGAGATCGCCGCCAAGCAGGATGGTGAATGTGCTCATATCTGGTGGCCTGTACCAGCCCGGCAGCGGAAACGGAAGGCCGGCAAACTGCCACTTGCGTGGTTCCTCGGCCGGGCCTATGTGTCGAGACGCTCTAACGGGGTGCCGGCTGCGATCTTCGCGGACCGGCTGAGAGGCAATCTCGCCAACCCGCTGAACCTGATCCGGTTTGTACCGGCGGAGGGATTAGACGTTTCGGACAGTCCGACGCCTCAATTCCTTTCAATTCGAACGAAGGAGGCGCCGATGCGCACGCTTTTATACGCTCTTGTCTCAACGATGGTCGTGACGTTGTCCGGGCCGGCCTTGGCCAAGGACAAGCTCACCGTCTACACCTATGAAAGTTTCAGCGCCGACTGGGGTCCAGGCCCGGTGGTGAAGAAGGAATTCGAGGCCGAATGCGGCTGCGACGTCGAGTTCGTCTCGGTCGCCGATGGCGTCGCCCTGCTCAACCGCGTCAAGCTCGAAGGCGCATTGACCAAGGCCGATATCGTGCTCGGCCTCGACACCAATCTGACCGCCGATGCCAAGGCTAGCGGGTTGTTTGCCCCGCATGGCGCGGTCTCCGATGTCAACGTGCCGGGCGGCTGGACCGACGACACTTTTGTTCCCTTCGACTACGGCTATTTCGCTGTCGTCTATGACACGCAGAAGCTGAAGACGCCGCCCAAGAGCCTGAAGGATCTGGTCGAAGGCAGTGCCGACGACAAGATCGTCATCCAGGATCCGCGCACGTCGACACCCGGCCTCGGCCTGCTGTTGTGGGTGAAGTCGGTCTATGGCGACAAGGCGCCGGAGGCCTGGGCCAAGCTCAAGACGAAGGTGCTGACGGTGACGCCGGGCTGGAGCGAGGCCTATGGCCTGTTCACCAAGGGCGAGGCGCCGATGGTGCTGTCCTACACGACGTCGCCGGCCTATCACATGGTCGCCGAGAACACCGAGCGCTACCAGGCGGCGTCTTTCGAGGAAGGCGAGTATCTGCAGATCGAAGTCGCCGGCATCACCACCACGGGGGCCAAGAACCCGCTGGCGGCGAAGTTCATGGCCTTCATGACCGGACCGAAATTCCAGGATGCCATCCCCGAGACCAACTGGATGTTCCCGGCAGGGAAGACCGACAAGCCGCTCAACCCGGCCTTCGACAAGCTGGTCAAGCCGACCAAGACCTTGCTGTTCAGCCCCGAGGAGGTTGCCGCCAATCGCAAGGCCTGGGTGGATGAATGGCTGGCGGTGATGAGCAAGTAGGCAACGCGATGGTGCCGGCGCATCCCACGGACCATCGTGTCGGCGCCGGCATCCTGGCGCTTGCCGCAATCGCGCTGCTGATCGGCGGCGCGTTTGCCGGGCTGCTTGTCGAAGGCGCCTATGATCTTTCGGGCGCCTGGGCGGCTTTCGACCCCTATCTCCTGCGCGTCGTGCGATTCACGCTCTGGCAGGCAATCCTTTCGACGCTGCTTTCTGTCGGCCCGGCACTGTTCGTTGCGCGTGCCCTGTTTCGGCATCCGCGCTTCTTTGGCCGCGCCTTCATCCTGCAGCTCTTCGCCGTGCCGCTGGCGCTGCCGGCGATCGTCGCGGCGCTCGGCATCCTGGCGCTCTACGGCCGCGCCGGCTATTTCGCCGGCCTGTTCAGCGCGGTTGGCGGCCAGGGCTGGCCAGGCATTTACGGCCTGTCCGGCATTCTTGTCGCCCATGTCTTCTTCAACCTGCCGCTCAGCGTCCGGCTGTTCCTCGAGGCGCTGCAGACCATTCCCGCCGACCAATGGCGGCTGGCGAGCCAACTCGGCATGGGCGCGCGGCCGGCCTTCCGGCTGATCGAATGGCCGACGCTGCGCGCCGCCTTGCCGGGTGTCGCCGGGCTGGTCTTCATGCTGTGCATCACCTCCTTCACCATCGTTTTGACCCTTGGCGGCGGACCGGCCGCGACGACGCTGGAGGTCGGCATCTATCAGGCACTGCGCTTCGACTTCGATCCCGCGCGCGCGGTGACGCTGACATTGCTGCAGATCGCGCTGACCTTTGTCGTGGTGCTGGCGCTGACGCGGCTAGGCACCAATGTCGTCGGCGACACCAACCTGCCGGTGGCGCAGCGCCGCTATCTCTCGGTCGTTGGGACCGAAACCGTGTTCAACGCTGCGCTGATCGTGCTGGCGCTGCTGTTCGTTGTCGGGCCGATGGCGGCCACGGTGATCGCCGGGTTAGGGGCCGATCTCGGCCGGCTCGCCGGCGAAGCGACTGTCCGGCAGGCAACGCTGACCAGCGTCGTGCTCGCCTTCCTGTCGGCGCTGCTTTCGGTGATGCTGTCGCTGGCCCTGACCATGGCGCGGCGGGCGTTGGCGCTGGGCCGCCGCGCCGGTGCAAAGACACTGCTTGAACATGTAACCGATACCGGCGCCGGCTTTGTCCTGGTCGTGCCGCCTATCGTCATCGGCGCCGGCTGGTTCCTATTGCTGCGCCACGTCGGCGACGTCTTTGCCATCGCCCCGGTCATGGTCGTCACCGTCAATGCGGTCATGGCCATGCCTTTCGCGCTGCGCGCCGTGCGTCCCGCCTATGATGCGGCGAGCGAGCGTCACGAACGCCTTTGCGCGCAGCTGGGCATTTCCGGCTGGGCCAGGCTGCTTCTGGTCGACTGGCCGTCATTGCGGCGCCCGCTCGCCACCGCCTTCGCCTTCGCCATGGCGCTGTCGCTCGGCGATCTCGGTGTCATCGCGCTGTTCGGCAGTGATTCCGTGCAGACCTTGCCCTACCTTCTGCTTTCGCGCATGGGCAGCTACCGCACCGAGGACGCCGCGGGCCTGGCGCTGTTGCTTGGTCTGGTTTGCCTCGCCTTGGTGCTGGCAGCAGACTGGTTGGGAAGGGAAAAGGCCCGCAATGTCTGACGGGGCGATGAGCAGGAAGGGCGTTCCGGTGCGGCTGGACAAGGTCTCGTTCAGCTATGGCGAGGCATCGCACGCCTTCGATGTCGAATTCAATGCCGCAAAAATCACGGCCATCATGGGGCCGAGCGGTTCGGGGAAGTCGACGCTGCTCAACCTGGTCGCCGGCTTCGAGACACCGCAATCCGGCCGCGTGCTGATCGGCGGGGCCGATGTCGGCGCCGCGCCGCCGGCGGCGCGTCCGGTGTCGATGGTGTTCCAGGAAAACAACCTTTTCGCCCATCTTTCCGTCGAGCAGAATGTCGGGCTTGGCCGTTCGCCATCGCTGCGGCTGACCGAGACCGATCGGATCGCCATCGCCGAGGCGCTGGCGCGCACCGGTCTTGCCGGCAAGGAAAAACGGCTGCCGCGCGAACTCTCCGGCGGCGAGCGCCAGCGCGTCGCCCTGGCGCGCGTATTGGTGCGCGATCGCCCGGTGCTTCTGCTCGACGAGCCCTTTGCTTCGCTCGGGCCGGCCTTGCGCGACGACATGCTCGATCTGGTTGCCGGCCTCCATGCCGAGCGCGGCATGACCGTGCTGTTCGTCACGCACCAGCCTGAGGACGCCCGCCGTATCGGCCAGAATGTGGTGTTTCTGGACAATGGCACTGTTGCCGCCACCGGCACGGCGGACGATTTCTTTGCCGGGGCTGGCCCCGAGGCGTTCCGACGCTATGTTGGCACAAGCATCCAGACGGCTGGATCACGAGATATTGCCCGGAAGCGGACATAATTTACGCCCAAACCGGTCCGAGGCGATATGGCGCTTGCTTGCCATGACTGGAGTAGTGTGGCTAGGTCCGCTCAATACCGGTCCGGCATACGCCGTGATTTGCCTACAGCATCCGCCGTCCGCCCTGAGGGACGTGCGACGGATGCTGTAGCAGTTTGAAGTAGCGCGTGACACTCTTCGAAGATCGCCCCCGATCGTCGTCGTCATGCGCCGGGACCCGAAAGGAAGCCGTTCTGGCGATCGGCGTTGACAGGCTCAAAATGAATCCGCTGGCGCGCTTTCTGGCGCTGGCCGGTTTTACCGTGGCCTTGGCAAGCTGCCAGATGTTCACGCCTCCGGCGGTCCAGGAATCCGGCTTCCAGCCTTCCGACAAGCCGATTACGGTCGACAATGTCGGCGCCAACAACAAGCTCGCGGAGCTCGCCAAGGCGCAGCATCCGCGCATCCTGGCGACCTATGGCGGCGAATATTCCGATCCCAAGCTCGAGCGCATGGTGGCCAAGGTCGTCGGCAATCTGACCGTGGTGTCGGCAAACCCGACCCAGACCTACCGCATCACCATCCTCAATTCGCCCAACGTCAACGCCTTCGCGCTGCCGGGCGGTTATCTCTACATCACGCGCGGCCTGCTGGCGCTGGCCAATGATTCGTCCGAGCTCGCCGCCGTCATCGCGCATGAGATGGGCCACGTCACCGCCAATCACGGCTTGCAGCGTCAGCAGTTGGAGGCCGAGGAAGGCCTGGCGACGAAGGTTGTCTCGGATGTGCTGGGCGACAGCCCGACCGCCAAGGCGGCTTTGATCCGCGGCAAGCTCCGGCTGGCGCAGTTCTCGCGCAACCAGGAGCTGGAAGCCGACGCCATCGGCATCAAGTCGATCGGCGAAGCCGGCTACGATCCCTATGCCGCCGGCCGATTCCTGCAATCGATGTCGGCCTATACCGATTTTCGCTCGATCAGCGGCGCCACCGATGCCAGCCTCGACTTCCTGGCGACGCACCCCAACACGCCGCAGCGCATCGACCTTGCGCAGCGCCATGCCCGCCAGTTCGGCGCGCCCGGCGTCGGCACGCGCGACCGCGATTCCTTCCTCGCCGGCATTGACGGCCTGCTCTATGGCGACACGCCGGAAGAAGGCTATGTGCGCGGCGAGACCTTCCTGCATCCGGGCCTCGGCGTGTCGTTCACGGTGCCGGACGGCTTCATCATCGACAATTCGGCGGCGGCGGTAACGGCGACCGGCCCTGGCGACATAGCCATCCGCTTCGACGGCGTTTCGATCGACAAGAACCGCGCCTTGACCGACTATATCAGAAGCGGCTGGGTGGCTGGCCTCGACGACAGCACGGTCAAGCAGGAAACCATCAACGGCAATGAGGCCGCGACCGCGCATGCCGGTGCCGAAGGCTGGCAGTTCGACATCGCGGTGATCCGCGCCGGCGGCCAGGTCTACCGGCTGCTGACGGCGGCACCCTCTGCCAGCACCTCGCTGGAGACGGTGGCGCGCTCGGTCAGCGGGTCGTTCCGTATCCTCAGTCCCGCTGAAAAGGCGGCCTTGAAGCCGTTGCATATCCGCGTGCTCACCGTGCAGCCGGGCCAGACCATGGGCTCGCTCTCCGCGCAGATGGTCGGCGTCGACCGCAAGCTCGACCTGTTCCGGGTGCTCAATGCGCTGTCACCGGGTGCCGCGGTTTCGGCCGGCGACAAGGTCAAGATCGTCACCGACAAGTAAATCGGTGTCGGCGTTCAGTCGGCTGCGGAACAATCAATTTCGACACTGTCTGTTCCGACGATGCGCCCATGGCATCGCTGTCGTCATCCGTCACTGCCGCCACCGCTGGTGCTGTGGTCGGAGTTGCCGCCGCCATTGCCGCGCCAGAGCACTGGTCCGGTTTCACTTGGCACTGTCGGGGCCTTTGGCTTGGCGATCTTCGGCCGCGGCGGTTTTGGCACGGGTGTACGGATCACCTTTGTCTTCGTGATGACTTTGATCACCACCTTGGGCGTGCACGCCGCGACTGTCAGCGTGCTTGGCCTGGGCGAAAGACCGAGAATGCCCATAGAATAAGCCTCTTGCCGTTCGATGCCAGCCTTGAGGAAAGCCAAGGCACGGGCCGGATCGGCGGGCACGCCATTGCGGCCTTCCTGGAAGATCATCGCAAGATCGTTCATGGCGTTGATATGCCCCATCGCTGCTGCCTTGAGCATGAGGTCAAGCCCTTTGCCGGTATCGCGCTGGACGCCGACGCCATCGAAAAGGGCCTGGCCCCACGCGCTCATGGCGTAGGGGTCGCCTTTGTCGGACGCTTGCGAATAGAAATCGTTCCCCTGCGTGGCATCCACGGGCATCCCTATTCCCGAGGCGGCGAGGTAGCCGAGCTCGTAGACGGCGCGGACGTGTCCCTTGTCGGACGCCTCCTGGATCGCCTTCCTGGCCTCGTCGATGTTGCCGGCGACCAGCAGCGCCCGCCCGAGTTCGTAACGGAAGCGGGCGACATCGGGATAGGCTTTCACCGCCGCCTCGCAGGCCTCGACCGCGCCGTCTGCGATCTCGTTCGGTAACCGGCCTGGGACGACGCCTTGCAGGTCGAGCGGCTCGCCAGCGGCCTGGTCGCAGGGGTCAACGCTCGGCGACAGCTTCATCTTAGCCCGTTTCGACGTGTTGCCGGCGCGGATTTGAAAGTTAATCTCGACGGGAGCGGTCGAGCCGATCTGCGGCTCGTAGCGCAATTGGTCGACTTCAGCGGCCATCAGGCTCGACTGCGGCGATAGGACGCGATCCGGCAGGGACAGCGTTCCAGCTGCCGGATAACCGGCAAGTTTGAGGCTCGTCGAGACATCCTTGGCCGGAAAATCCAGCTTCAGCGCAACCGGACCGACGCCGACCGGGACGCTGATGTCGCGATTTTCGATAGCTTCGGCGGCAGTGCCGACCTGGATTCCGCGCTCCGCCACCTGCTGGTTTTGCTGGGCGTCGGGCGCCGCCAGCGTGGATTGCCCCGCCGCGCGCATCAGCACGACATCGTCGATCAGCGAGGAATTCTCCCACGGAACCTGCCTGCCATTGGTCGCCTTGACCACATCGCGGCGCACGGCGGCCATGACGGCGCGGATTTCCTGGTTCGGCGCCAGCGCGCGGCGCGAAAAGGCGGATGAGAAGGGGCTAAGATCGCCGGACCCGTCATAAGCGACAGCGCCGGGCCCGGTGGCAAAGGCAATCAGCGCATTCTGCGAGCCGGTCACCTCCGCGAGCCCGGTGCCGCCGGAGACGATCAATTGGTCGCGCAGCCAGTAGTCCTTGCGCGGGAAAGGATTGTTGCGGCAGGCATCGAGGATGATCAGCTGGACCTTCGACTTCGGCCGCAATTGCTGCAGTATGTCGTCAAGCCTGATGGTCTGGACCTCCATGTCGGCCGCATCCTTCAACGA
>NZ_JBFUGJ010000202.1:0-10837 GCF_056402975.1 Mesorhizobium sp. P3_A9
CATGAAGCCCAATGCGCTGCTGATCAACGTTTCGCGCGGGCCGGTCGTCGATGACGACGCGCTGATCGAAGCCTTGCGGGAGCGCCGCATCGGCGGTGCATCACTCGACGTTTTCTCGACGCAACCGCTGCCGTCAAATCAGTCCTATTTCAGCTTCGACAACGTCATCATCAACCCGCATATGTCAGGGATTACCGAGGAATCGAGGATGCGCATGGGCGTCGGCGCGGCGGGCGAGGCCCTGCTGGTGCTGGCGGACAAATTGCCGGTCAATCTGCGCAATCCGGAAGTGGTCGATCATTACCGGCGGCGGTTTCCGCTCGACATATAGCGGATCGCGGTTTCGCCCCAATTCTCCGCGACGTTGAGAGCTATGTCCGGTCTTCGCCTCGCATTTCTGATTGCTTCGTCCATCTGCGCCTTGCCGGCATTCGCCGCGGCGGAGAGCAGCTAAGTCTATTGCGACAACGGATTGCGTTGCTTCAAGGCGCCCTGCCCGTCGAACAGCGCGCTCGACCTTGCCACCGGCGCGATCATCAAGGGTGTGTCGATCGACACCAACGGATTGCCGCAGGCCGACAAGGCGATAATCGATCAGTCCGACGCGCTTTACAGCGGAAAGATCGTCGTCAGGGGCTCGATCGAGCGTCGTACCCAGACCATCACCGGCAAGGATTACAGCCTGCCCTGGCTGGTCGCGACCCGCATCGTGCGCACCGCCAAGGACAGTGAGCGCAAGCACTGCTCGTCGCCCTGACCCACTCCTAGCCACTCACAGCCGATCAGCCGCGCAGCAACCTCTCCACTTCAGCGGCAATCTGTAGCAGATGCCGGTCGAGGCCATTGCGCGCCACCAGCATCAGCCCGGCCGGCAGGGCCATGCCGGGCATCGGCAGCGAGATCGCGCAGAGGTCGAACTGGTTGGCGACCTGTGTGTTGCGCAAGAGCAGGCCTTCAATATGGTCGCGCAACTCGACATTCTCGGCCATGGAAGCGATGGTCGGCGCCGTCACCGGCGTGGTTGGCAGAGCCAGCACATCGACCGATGTCAGCCGCTCGTCCATGGCAGCAGTCAGAGCAGTGCGGCGGCGCAAGGCCCTGATGTAGACCGGCGCCGGCAGCATCGCCGCCCGCGACAAAGGCCCGCTGACATGCGGGTCCACCGGCACCCCTGCGCCCGTCGCCAGCCAGTCGGCATGGATCTCGGCCCCTTCCATGGCAGCGATCGAACCGCGCTTGGTCGCCGCGCGCAGCTCAGCGATCATGTCGTCGATCGACAGATCCGCAATGCGCGCGCCGGCCTGTTCGATCTTGCCGAGACAATGCTCGAACGCCGCCGTGACCTCGCTTTCCGTGTCGCCGAAAAGAACGCCGCGCGGAATACCGACGCGAAGCCCGGCGAGCGGAATGGCCGCCAGCTCTGTCGGCACGTCGCCAGCCATCACCGCATCAGCGGCGGCACATTGCGCGACGGTTCGGGCGAGCGGCCCGATCGAGTCCAGCGTGCCCGACAGCGGAAAGGCGCCAGAGAGCGGCACGCGCCGGGCCGTCGGCTTGAAGCCGACGACACCATTGAGCGCCGCCGGAATGCGGATCGAACCGCCGGTATCGGATCCGATCGAGATGTCGCTCGTCCCCTCCCCGACGGCAACGCCGGCACCTGAGGACGAACCGCCGGGGACACGGCTCGCCTCGGCGGCATTTCCTGGCGTGCCGTAATGCATGTTGTCGCCAATCGCGGTGAAGGCGAATTCGGTCATGTTGGTCTTGCCGATGATGACCGCACCGGCCTGCCGGAGCCGGCTGACGATGGCCGCATCACGCAGCGCGGGTGCAGCGGTCTTGCGCATCAGCGAGCCGGCCGTGGTCGCCTCGCCGGCGACATCGAACAGATCCTTGATTGAGACGATGGTGCCGTCGAGTGGTCCGAGCGTCACGCCGGCGCGGCTGCGGGCATCGCTGGCGTCAGCCGCGGCACGCGCCGCTTGGGCATAGAGCTTGGTGAAGACCTTCTCGCCGGCCGCACGATTGGCAAGACGTGACAGGATGATTTCGAGACGATCGCGGATTGATTGCATGTCGGTGTCGGACTCCGCCAAGCTAGAGCGTCTTTAAGGCAAGCAGCCGTTCGGCCTGCGGAAGGGATAGCCCGGCCAGCGTGCCTTTGCACCTGCCAGCGATAGGAAGATACTGATGCTGTACAAAGGCAGCTGTCATTGCGGCAAGGTCGCCTTCGAATTCAAGGCGGAACTGACCGGCGCCATCAGGTGCAATTGTTCGATCTGCTCGCGCAAGGGCGCCTTGTTATGCGCCATCCCGCATGAGGGCCTGACGGTCCTCGCCTGGGGCGATGATCTGGGCAGCTACACATTCGGCAATCAGGCCATGGCACACCGCTTCTGCCGCAGCTGCGGCATCCACCCATTCGCCGAGGATATCGGCGAAGGCGGTGAACGCAGCGCCTACATCAACCTCAACTGCGTCGCCGATGTCGACCCGTCAACCCTGTCGATCCTGGATTTCGACGGGCGTTCGGCCTGAGCGATTCCATATTGCCTTACCGATAACCCGTAGCGTCGGCGGGTTTGCCGGCGTCTTGGACCTCTGGCACATAGCGCCAGGCATCGGGCCTCGAACCGTCGAGATCGGTAAAGCCATAGACCTGCGCCAACCCACCGCTAGACAGCGACTGCCCGTTCCAGCGCGAGCGGTCAGGGTCTGCGGCCAATGCGGCAACGGCCCGCCCGACAAAGCGCGGTGTCTCAGAAATGACGAAATGCGGTACCGTTGCCGTGGCCTCGCGCCAGTTCTCTTCGCGCACTCCAAAGGCCTCCAGCATCATCTCCGACCGTAGCCAGCCGGGCGTCAGCGAGACCGAGGTGGCGCCATGTTTTGCAAGGTCCTTGGCGTGAGCCCATGCCATGCGGTTCACCGCGACCTTGGCAAGGTCGTAGAAGGGCGACAGTCGGTAGTGGTCGGCATTGTATTCGGCGGTGCCGTCCGTGACTTCGACCAGCAGTCCGCCTGGCTGCTCGATCATAAGGGGGAGCGCATGATGGGCAGTGATCAGATGCGTGTCGATGGCCAGCCGCAGCATGCGCAAGCCATTCTCCAGATCATGCTCCCAGACCGGCTTGTCCCATTCGAACAGTTTTTCGCCACCCCAGATGTCGTTGACCAATATGTCGAGGCGCCCCTGTTCGGTGCGGATGCGCTCGACCAGACTGCGCACATCGTCTGCCACGAGATGATCAACCTGCACGGCGATGCCCCTGCCGCCATTCGCCGTGACCATTTCCGCCGTTTCCTCGATTGTCTCTGGCCGCGCATACTCGGATTGTTGGGCGCGCGTGCTCCGGCCGGTGACATAGACCGTGGCGCCAGCAGCACCGAGTTCGACCGCTATGCCGCGCCCCGCACCACGCGTTCCACCGGCGACCAGGGCAATTTTCCCTTGCAACGTCATTAGTCTCTCCCAAAAACGAAACCATCGACAAGCGGGGCTGGTCCGCGCCGCCTGCATCATATATAAATGATCATTCGGTTATATTGGAATGTCAAGATGACCCGACCCAAAACCCGGTCCGACGAGCAGGTGCTGGAGGCAGCCCTTCGCCTGATCCATGAACATGGTCCGGAGGCACTCACTTTCGAACGGCTGGCAAAGGCTTGCGGCCTGTCCGGCGCGACATTGGTGCAACGCTTCAAGAACAAGGCGCAGTTGAAACAACGCACCCTTTTGCATGCCTGGGACGGTCTCGACGACAAGACTAGAACACTGGGCGCCGCCGTTGCCCGGACCCCGGCCGGCGCCGTCGAATTGCTGGTGGCGCTGTCGCAAGGTTATGGCGGCATCGAATCCTATGCCGACGGCCTGCTTGTCCTGCGCGAAGATCTGCGTGACCCGATGCTGCGGGCGCGGGGCGCGGCCTGGAAGGCATCTCTGTCCAAAATCCTTGCAGATTGCTTTACGGAGATGTCCAGCCCGCCACAGGACGTCGGCCTGCTGATGGCCTCGCACTGGCAGGGCTCGCTCTTGTGGTGGAGCTTCGATCCGACGATGAATGTAGCCGCCTATGTCGACGACAGTCTCAACCGCTTCGTCGTTGCCGTCACAACGACAGCGACCCGAAAACCGTGATGGTTCTCGGGCCGCTGGATAAGTCAGAGATGAGAGGGCTACTCGGCCGGCTTCGGGCCGCGCAGGAACACCACGATGGCCGCCAGCAGCGTTGCCGCGCCGCAATAGGCGAAGGCGCTGGCGACACCGGCATGGTCGACCAGCAGGCCGCCGAAGACGGCGCCCAGCGCAATCGCCACCTGGAAGGTCGCCACCATCAAGCCGCCGGCGCTCTCGGCCTGGTCGGGCGCTGCCCGCACCAGCCAGCTCTGCAGCCCGACCGGCACCGCGCCGAAGGCAAAGCCCCAGGCCGCGACGGCAGCCGCGGCGATCGTCGGCGAGGCGCCGAAGATCAGCATCGAGGCTGCCACTACGGCAATCAGCAGGGGCGCCAGCGCAACCGCGGCCTTGAGGTTGCGCTCGGCCAGGATGCCGCCGACGATGTTGCCGAAGAAGCCGCCTACGCCATAGGCGAGCAGAACCAGCGAGATCGTCTCGATGTTGAGCACCGGCACCTTCTCAAGGAAGGGCCGAACATAGGTGAAGCCGGCAAAGTGCCCGGACGCAACCAGTAGCACGACCAGCAGGGCCACCCGGATCGACGGCCGCTCGAGCACCTCAAGCAAGGTGCGGAAGCTCGCGACACCCACAGGCGGCAGCTTCGGAATGGCCGCTACCTGCACCAGCAATGCCAGCGCAGCGACGACTGTCGCGATCATGAAGGCCGTGCGCCAGCCCCAGATGTCGCCGACATAGGCGCCGACAGGAGCAGCAGTGACCGTGGCCAGCGAAACGCCGGTCAGAATGATCGACATGGCGCGCGGCATCAGCCGCATCGGCACCAGCCGCAGCGCCATTGCCGCCGACATCGCCCAGAAGCCGCCCAGCGCCACGCCGAGCACGACGCGAGCCAGCAGAAGCATGGGCAGTGACGCGGCAAAGGTGGCCACAAGATTGGACAGGATGAGGAACGACGTCAGCATCCACATCACCAGCCTGCGGTCCATGCGCCTGGTGATGATCGCCATGGTCGGTGCGGCGATCGCGGCAACGATCGCGGTTGCCGTCACCGCTTGTCCCGCCACGCCTTCCGTGACGCCGAGATCGCGCGCCATTGGCGTCAGCAGGCTGGCGGGCAGGAATTCGGCGGTGACCAGTCCGAACACCCCAAGCGCCAGTGATACAACGGCACCCCATGCCGGCTCGGTTCGTTCATCGGTGTCTGCGGGGCTCAGAAGTGTGGCGTCGATGACGCCTGTCGCGGGTTCGGCCATGGTCAGTCTCCGATCTGTTTGCGGCATCACATAGGCAATGACCGCCCGCGGCTTCCACCCGTTTCCATGCCTTGCCGTCACGGCTTGGCTATGAGGTCGGCCTTGGCTTGGTTGCGGCGCAGCATTTGGCTGCACTGCAACATAGGGAGTGACGCCATGGCGTTTCCATGCTAGAAACACCGAAATGACCTACAATTCGTCCAAAGCTGCTTTGCCCGCGTCCGGTGACCCGCTGACCGACATGCTGCGCGGCTTGCGCCTCGACGGCGTCGACTATGGCCGCTGCGTGCTTGGCGAGCCTTGGGCCGTTTCCTTTCCCGCGCAGAAAGCGGCACGGTTCCATTTCATCGGGCAGCAAAGCTGCTGGCTGTTCTCGCCGTCGAAGGAGTGGATCGAGCTGTCGGTTGGTGACGCGCTACTGATCCCGCGCGGCGACGAGCATATTCTGGCCAGTGCGCCGGGCGTGCCGCCCGTTCCGATCGGCCGCTACTCAATCGAACCGGTATGCGAGAACATCTACGACGTCTCGAACGGCTGCGATGGCTGCAAGACGTTGTTGTTCTGCGGCAGCATGCACTTCAACCTCGACGGCTCGCACCCCCTGCTCGACATGATGCCCAGTCTGATGCAGGCGCATAAGTTGATGACCAACGCGCCGGGCATCCAGCATTTGCTCGATGCCATGGCCGGCGAAGTGACTATGGACCGGGTCGGCTCCGGCGGCATTCTGGCGCGCCTTGCCGACGTGCTCGCCGCCACCATCATCCGCTCCTGGGTGGAGAATGGCTGTGGCGATGCCTCAGGCTGGATTGCCGCCGTCCGCAATCCCGATGTCGGCAAGGTGCTCGCCGCGGTTCATCTGCAGCCCGACCGCGACTGGACGGTCGAGGCGCTGGCCAGGATGATGGGCGCTTCGCGCTCCGCCTTCGCCCAGCGCTTTGCCACCGTCGTCGGCGAAACGCCGGCCAAATACGTGCTGCGCGTGCGGATGCACCAAGCGCGGCAATGGCTTACCCGCGACGGTTTGAGGGTGTCAGTGGCGGCGGCGAAACTAGGTTACGATTCGGAAGCCTCCTTCAGCCGCGCCTTCAAGCGGGTGATGGGCGTGGCGCCGAGCCACCTGCGCAACATCGGTAACGGCGACATCCACACCTGAGATTCGGATTCGGTACGTCCCGTCATCCCTCTCTGGACTGGAGAAATTGCCAAATCTTTTGGACGGCATGTCATTGCACGCCGGCCGTACCGCCATAGTCTGGCAGGCGGAGAAACCGCCATGCCCAATCGTTCTGCATTTCTAGTGCTCGCCACTCTGTGCGTCTTTCCCACTCGCGCCTTCGCCCTCGAGGACAGCTATCTGCCGGCCGACAAGATCCCCTATGTCGCCGAAGTGCCGGATCAGCCGCACCGCCTTGGACCGCTGTGGGGCGAAAGGGCCAAGGGCCCGGCCGGCACGTTGCTGAAGGTTCCCGGCAACTGGCGGGCTCCCGTTCATGCGCACACCGCGGACTACCGCGCCGAGGTCATAAAGGGGCTGTGGGCGCATTGGCAGATGCAAGGCGGCGAAGCGACCAAGGTCGAACTGCCTCCGGGATCCTACTGGACCCAGAAGGCCAATGAGATGCATGACGACGCTTGCCTGTCCGACACGGAGTGCGTGATCCTGCTCATCAACGACACGCCTTACGAGACCTACATGGCAAAGTGATCGAGCGCTCTATCCGGCGTGACGCAAACTAACACCGCTGCCCTTGTCGAACAGCACCACCTTCTCCGGGTTCCAGGCAAAGCGCACCGGCTGCTCGATGGCGACATCGGTCCTGGCCGGCACGGTGGCGCGCAGCGTCGTGTCGCCGACACGCAGCGTCAGAATCTTTTCCACGCCATGATTCTCGACATCGTGGACGCGCGCCTCGACCGGCGCGCCGCTTTCCAAATAGACATCCTCCGGACGGATGCCGAAGACGAGCGGGCGGCCGTCGGTCGCTCCGCTCGTCCTGGCTCCCCCTGATAAAGGCAGCTCGAAATTCAGCGGCGCCATCACTGCACGACCGTTCACCAGTTTGCCGTCGATGAGGTTCATCGGCGGCGAGCCGACGAAGCTCGCCACATAGGTGTCCCGGGGGTTGTTGTAGATTTCGTGCGGCGTGCCGGTCTGGACGATGCGGCCATGGTTGAGCACGCCCACCTTGTCGCCCATCGACATCGCCTCGATCTGATCGTGAGTAACGAACAGGAAGGTGGCGCCGAGCTGTATCTGCAGGTTTTTCAGTTCGGTGCGCAGCGCCTCGCGCAATTTGGCGTCGAGCGCCGACAGCGGCTCGTCCATCAGGAACACGCGCGGCTTGCGCACGATGGCGCGGCCGATCGAGACGCGCTGCATTTCGCCGCCCGACAGACGGTCGGTCTTGCGATCGAGCAGATGCTCTATCCTGAGCGTGCGGGCGGCGCGGTCGACGCGATCCTTGATCTCGGCATCGGGCAGCCGGCGGATCTTCGGCTTCAGCGGGAACTCAAGGTTCTCCCGCACCGTGTAGCGCGGATAGAGCGAGTATTGCTGCAGCACCAGCGCCACATCGCGCTCGGCCGCGCCCCAGTCGGCGACATCGACGCCGTCGATCAGGACTTGCCCTTCGCTGGGTTTTTCGAGACCGGCAATCAGCCGCAGCGTCGTCGTCTTGCCGGCACCGGTCTCGCCGAGCAGCACGAAGAACTCGCCATCGGCGATATCGAGATCGAGCCCGGTCAAGGCCGTGTGGTTGCCGAAACTCTTCGAGATGTTCTTGAGCTGGATATGGGCCATCAGAGCCTCACCTCAAGCGACTTGCCGCTTGCCTTGTCGAAGAAATGCGCCTGCGTCGGGTCGATCCTGGCAAACACCTTTTCGCCGGGGCCAGAGATGAAGCCGCTCTTGGTACGGGCGCGCAGCATCTTGGAACCCACTTTCAGGTCGACGATGTCGAAGGAGCCGAGTGGTTCGACGATCTGTGTCTCGACGGCCATGAAACCCTCCGCCGCGTCGCGGCGAATGAGCACGCCTTCGGGCCGGATGCCGAGCGCCAACTGACCGCCGGCGTGGCCGTTGAGCTTCGACAGCAGTGTGCGCGGAAACTCGAAGCCGGAAGCCGCTCCCCCGACCGTCACCGAGGCCGCGGCCGCGGTCTCGGTCACCGCCGCATCGGCTACATTCATCACCGGGCTACCGACGAATTGCGCCACGAACAGATTGGCCGGGCGCGAATAAACCTCGTCCGGTGAGCCAACCTGCTGCAGCACGCCCTCATGCATGATGACGATGCGGTCGGCGAGGCTCATCGCTTCGATCTGGTCGTGCGTGACATAGATGGTGGTCGAGCCCTGCTTGATGTGCAGTCGCTTGATCTCGGCCCGCATCTCCTCGCGCAGCTTGGCGTCGAGCGCGCCGATCGGCTCGTCCATCAGCATTGCCTTTGGCCGCCGCACCAGCGCCCGACCGATGGCAACGCGCTGCATGTCGCCGCCAGATAGCGCCGACGGCTTCTTGGCCAGCAGGTCCAATATCTGCAGTGTCTTGGCGACCGAGCGCACCTCGCTGTCGATCTCCGCCTTGCTCTTTCGCGTGGCGCGCAAGGGGAACGCTATGTTCTCGTAGACGCTCATATGCGGGTAGAGCGAGAACGACTGGAACACCATGGCGATGTCGCGGTCGGCGGCCTTCAGATGCTGGACCGGCTTGCCGTCGATGAGGATGTCGCCCTCGTCGATCGTTTCCAGCCCGGCGATGGCGCGCAAGGTCGTCGTCTTGCCGCAGCCCGATTGGCCAAGCAGCACGATGAACTCGTTATCCGATATTTTGAGGTTGAGGTCCTTGATGACCTGGACGGCGCCGAAGAACTTCTGGACGCCGCGAAGCTCGATCTGGGTCAATGCTGTGCTCCCGGATTTCGCGCGGCATGACCGGTGCCGGCCTCCTCCTCAGGCGCGATCTTCGAGGTGATGTTGAAGCCGATCAGCCCGATCAGGATGATGGTCAGGCCGTATGTGTGCAGCAGCATGTTCCAGGGCTGGCAGAGCGCCACGATGCCGAGCACCATGAGCACCTGCGAACCGGGCTCCAGATATTTCTGATTGATGGCGCGAAAGCTCATTTGCGGATCGCTCCGAAGGACATGCCGCGCAACAGATGATTGCGGAGCAGGAAGGTGAAGATCGCGACCGGCAGCAGGAACAGGAAGGTTCCCGCCGCGATCACCGTCCAGTCCGGTAGGCCGGAACCGACTTGGCTGGGGATGAAGGGGGGTGCTGTCTGCGCACGGCGATTGGTCATGATCAGCGCGAAGGCATATTCGTTCCACGCCGTGATGAAGCAGAACACGGCGGTGGCGGCGATGCCGGTGGCGGCCTCCGGCAGCACGATCTTGAAGAAGGCCTCCATGCGCGTGTAGCCGTCGACGAGCGCCGCCTCCTCATACTCCTTCGGAATTTCGTCCATGAACCCCTTCATCAGCCACACCGAGAAGGACAGGTTGAAGGCGGTGTAGAGGATGATCAGCCCGATGTGGGAATCGTTGAGGCCGACCGCGCGGTACATCAGGAACATCGGGATCGCTACCACCACCGGCGGCAGCATGCGTGTCGACAGGATGAAGAAGAGCAGATCCGCCTCCCCCTTCACCTTGAAGCGCGAGAAGCCATAGGCGGTGAAAGTACCCATGCCGACCGCCAGCACCGTCGAGGTGATGGCGATGATCAGCGAGTTCAGGAAGCGGCTCGGATAGCCCGACCACTGCACCTGGTCCTTGCCGTCGCGCACGATCTTTTCGCCGCCGTCGAAGACGACGCGTTCCCACCACGGGGCCGCTGCGTACTCTTCCGGCGACGGCGGGCTGCGCATTTGCGAGCGCTTGGTGAACAGCTTAACGAAGGGCGAAATCTCGGGCTGGAAGACGACCGTCGGCGGGATGGTCGTGGCCAGATTGCGCGGCTTGAACGCCGTCGAGGCAATCCAGTAGATCGGCGCCAGGAAGATGATCGTCACCAACAGCACGACGACGATGGCGACGCGGTTGAAGCCGATCTCGGAAGAAGTGCGCACAGCGGCCATCTCAGCGCTCCTTCACCTTGTTGAGGTATTTGACGTAGATGTTGGTGATCGCCAGCACCATGATCAGCACGATGTAGGCCAGCGCGCAGGAGCGCCCGGTCTGCCATTCCTGGAACGCCATCTTGTAGAGCCGGATCGAGATCAGCTCGGCCGTCGGCTGGCTGGTCAGGATGTAGGCAAGGTCGAAGGTCTTGAACGCTTCCATGGTGCGGAAGATGACCGCGATCATCAGGATCGGTGCGACCAGCGGCAGCGTGATGCGGAAGAAGGTGTAGAACGGCCCGGCGCGATCGATCGCGGCGGCTTCGTAGAGATGCTTCGGCACCGCCGACAGCCCGGCCAGCGACAACAGCATGACAA
>NZ_JBFUGJ010000203.1:0-10828 GCF_056402975.1 Mesorhizobium sp. P3_A9
GTTTGGAATTGCTGTATATACGTCAGTGATAGTTTGGAACGTATTTCATAATGGACTGTTTATAACTAAATACAATGATTTCGCATCACTATCAACATTGCTGTATATTCCTTTTCTTATGCTAAGTGTCGCCGGATTTATTCGTGTTGGTAAGAAAGCGAGAATGCGGCTGTGGGTGAAATTCGCAATAGGGTTTTGCGCGATGTCGGCATTCTTAATTGTTGGTCCCGCCATTGTCATACCGTTTATTTCTAACAATAATACTGGATTCTATATTATGTTCTCCGCTTGGTGCGCGGTAGCTGGATGGTTTCTTGGGCACTATATTACGGTTGACAATGCTAGGAAGGCTCATACGTTAAATATTCTTATGCAAATGAGAAACAGTTCGGAATTTACTTCGAGGTATATGAGAATAAGTAGGTTGATTTTGGATAAATATCCAGGAGATATCTCCAATAATCTCATTTCTGGAGTGCAGAAAGGCCTTCCAAAGGATGTCGAATTCGTACTAAAGCATGATATATCTTACATATCGGCTTACTATGAATTTATCTGCGCTGGATATCAGACCAACGATCTTGATGAAAAACTGCTTATACGGAGCATGAGGAACAACATAATTACATGGGTGGATCGATTCAAGATGTTCATCGGTGAAGAGAGAATCCTTCCTGATGGAACTACAAACCCAAGGATCTACGAGCAACTTGAGAAAACGGCCAATTCTTTCAGGTTAAAATAAGCGATACGTCGCTTAATATTTCCAATTTCGCCTGACAGGGTATGCCTTGTATCTATTTTCTCACCGACCGACCATCGCCATCCCACACTCACCATAGCGCGGGTCGGAGACTTTTCTTGGCGCGAGTGCCTCGTCGAGCGCGGCCGTCGAGCTGCAGTGAGGCGGCGGCGATGTTCTCCTCCAGATTTTGTATGCGCTTGGTGCCGGGTATCGGCGCCTTGCCGTGTGCCAAGGTTGCGCGCCGGCTCAATATATCAGACCATGCTAATCGGCAGGGAGACATCAAGAGTGGCCAATCGTCGAAACGGGACGGCGTCCGAGGCGCATGGGCTGGATGACATTCTTGCGGCCGCAGCACCCCACCCGCGAACCGCGTTGCCCAATGTGGCGACCACCGTCACGACGGTGGCMGCACTSTATTTCGGGCGTGAGGTTTTCCTGCCGATCGCCATCGCGCTGCTTTTGACCTTCGCGCTGGCGCCGCTGGTCTCGGCGCTCAAGCGGGTCGGCATTCCCCGGATCGCCGCCGTCATCGYCAGCGTGYTKGGCGCCTTCGCGGCCCTKGCCCTGTTCAGTTTCGTCGTCGCCACGCAGGTCAGCGAACTGGCGCAGAATATCCCGGTCTACCAGACCAACATCCTGRCCAAGATCCRCTCGCTCAAGGAAACCGGCGTCGRGGGCGGSATCATYGCCAGGTTGAGCMAGGTGGTCGAGCGTGTCGGCCAGGAGATCGACAAGCAGGATGCCACGCTGCCGGCCGCCACGCCGGACAAGCCGCCGCGCGAGCCGGTGCCGGTCGAGATCGTTGCGCGTGAAAGGCCGCTCGAAGTCCTGCAGAACATCGTCGGCCCGTTGATCAGTCCGCTCGGATCGGCGGGGCTGATTATCGTCGTCGTCATCTTCATGCTGCTCGAACGGGAGGATCTGCGCGACCGCTTCATCCGGCTTGTCGGCTATGGCGACCTTCACCGCACCACAGAGGCGCTTCGCGATGCCGGCAAGCGCGTCGGCCTCTATCTGCTCATGCAATTGGTGGTCAACATCGTCTACGCCGTACCGATCGCGATCGGGCTGTGGATCCTCGGCATTCCCAATGCCCTGCTGTGGGGGCTGCTGGCGCTGGCGCTGCGTTTCGTTCCCTATATCGGCCCGGTCATCGGGGCGCTGCTGCCGTTGTTCCTGGCGCTGGCCGTGGCGCCCGGCTGGGAACTCGTCGCGTGGACGGCCGCCCTGTTCGTGGTGATGGAACTGGTCACCGGCAATGTCGTCGAGCCCTGGCTTTACGGATCGCGAACCGGACTGTCGCCGCTGGCGATCATCGTCGCGGCGATCTTCTGGACGTGGCTGTGGGGGCCGCTTGGGCTGGTGCTGTCGACGCCGCTCACCGTCTGCCTGGTGGTGCTSGGCAGGCACGTGCCGCAGTTCGAGTTCCTCGACGTGCTGTTCGGCAACGAACCGGTGCTCGAACCGCATGCGCGCCTCTATCAGCGGCTTCTGGCCGGCGATCCAGAAGAAGCCACCGACCATGCCGAGGAGATGCTTGAGGAAAAATATCTGGTCGACTTCTACGACAAGGTCGCCATTCCGGCGCTGCTGCTGGGCGAGCGCGACCGGGTGCGCGGCGTCATGGGCGACCTGCAGAGGCGGCAAGTCGCGGCCAGCGCCCTGACGCTGGTGGCCAATCTCGACGACGATGCGAAAGAGGAAGCGAGTGAGGAGGATACGCAGGCCGGGGAGGCGGGCGAGGCCGGCGATGCCGCCGGCGAGGACGCGGCCGACCTGCCCGACGGCACCGGCCTGTCGGTGCTTTGCGCCGGCGGGCGAGGGGAACTCGACGATGCCGCCGCCGCGATGCTGGCGCAGGTCCTGGAAGTCCAGGGTGCGACCGCATCGAAGGTGGGCTTTGCCGACATGGAACCGTCAAGCATCCGCGGCCTCGATCTCGAAACCATCGACACCGTGGTGGTCGGCTTCCTCAACCGTGATTCCGTCAAGCACGCCCGCTTCCTGGTGCGCCGCCTGAAGCGGGCGAAGGCGGCACTTCGGGTGGGCATCGTGTTCTGGTCGGAAACCGGCAACGACGACAAGGAAGCCGCCGCCAAGCTTGCCCATGACATCAACGCGGATTTCGTCGCGCATGGCATGGTGGATGCGGTGACGGGCGCGCTGTCGAGCGAGCCGGCGGTGGCGCTGAAGCTGGTTGCCAAGCGGCGCGCGCGGCGGCAAAGGGCGGCGCCGAGGAAGGTTGCAGCGGCGGCGGGCTAGGGGCACAGCTCGATCAGCGCGAGCGACCTGGTTAGAACCTGAGGCCCCGGTTAGGCTCCGACGAGTTCACGCCTGGGCGGAGCTGACAATACCGCTTTGCGCCGCATGTCCGCCATTCCCGCACCACCGTCCGGCTTCTAGAAGCGGACATCGCTTGTGCCGACGCTCCTGTCGACTTCGCGCCCCAAAGCGGCCATGCGTCGATGCCTGCAATCGCCGCACAATGTATTCAACGAACGCGTAGACGGCTGGATTAGACCCGACAAATCTTGATAGGCTGCCGGTCTGGAGATCGCACCATGAAGGAGGTTGAAAAGCTCGCAGTCGAGGTGGTCGCGACTGGCCTCGGCTGGCCCGAGGGTCCGACGATGCTTTCTGATGGGCGCGTTGTCATCGTCGAAAGCTATCGCAGCCAGCTGACCGCCATCGATCGTGAAGGAACTGCTCGGCAGTTCGCGTATGTTGCGGGAGCGCCGAATGCATGCGTTCTCGGTTCGGATGGCCTGCTCTACGTCTGCCAGAATGGTGGCACGACCGGACCTTGGCGGGCCGCGGAGATGACAACGCCATCGATCCAGCGAGTTGCCGAAGGCGGAAAGCCGGAAATCCTGCTGACGGAAGTTGCGGGCATTCGGGTCAATGGCCCAAACGATCTCGTGTTTGCTGCTGATGGCCGGCTTATCTTCAGCGATCCCGGCACATACAACCCCAGCAATCCGGACCCCAGCTACATCTTTGCCGTCAACCCCGATGGCAGTGCCTACCTTGCTGTCGGCTTCGACGAGCCGACCTTCCCGAATGGAGTGGCGATCGAGACGGACGGCTCGATCGTCTGGGCTGAGTCCTACACGGGGCACGTCAAGCGGCAGCGTCCCGATGGTTGCGTCGAAGACCTCGGCCGCTTGCCTGGGGCCAATCCGATCCCGGATGGGCTGAAGGTCGGCGCCGATGGCCGCCTTTATGTCACGGATATTGCCGCCAATGGTATTCATGTGCTGAAGCCCGACGGTACCGCGGAAGGTTTCTTCATCTGCGGCAAGGCAACGACCAACTGCGTCTTCTCCGGCGAGATGCTTTGGGTGACAAATGCCGGCGTGCTGGCGACCGGCAGCGCCCCCTCCTTCGAGGGCACGCTCTGCTGTGTGCGTGTTCCGGGGGGCGGAGGACCGACGCATTACGGTCGCATCGGCGGTAAGAAACCGTGAGTAGTTCCTCGATTATCTCGAACATAGGCCCTCGGGCCAACGGCGGTGCCGGCTTTGCGGCATCGCCTGCTTCGACGGCAGCGCTGAAGCGCCTGTACAGCGTGGCCGCGGTCCGCGACGCAGCGCGGCGGATTTTGCCGCGCCCGGTGTTCGACTTCGCCGACGGCGGCTCCGAGGATGAGCGAACGCTGCGCCGCAACGAACAGGCGTTCAACGACGTTGCTATCCTGCCGCGGCCCCTCAACGGTGCAGCGACACGGGATCTCTCCCTTGATCTCTTCGGCGCAAAGCTCGCCATCCCGCTCGGTATCGCGCCAACTGGCCTGGCTGGTCTGTTCTGGCCCGACGGCGAGTGCGCGGCAGCCCGAGCAGCGGCATCCGCTGGCACTTTCTACTGCGCCAGTCACGGCTCGGCCTGCACACTGGAGGACATAGCAGCCACCGGGACCAGCCCGCGATGGATGCAGGTGTTCGTCTACACCGATCGCGGCTTCACCCGGGAAATGGTGGATCGGGCGAGTGCCTCAGGATACGGCGCGCTGGTGCTCACCGTCGACAACCAGCTGCTCGGCAACCGGGAACGCGACATCCGCAACGGGTTTTCCATCCCGCCGCGCTTCGGTGTGGCAGGGACGCTGGCGGCCGCCACCAAGGCGGCGTGGCTGCTGCGCATGCGCACCCGGCTTCCGAAACTGACCTTCGGCAACTACCTGCGTCCCGGCGAGACGGCGACGGTTGGCGCGCTGGCTGGCCGCATGGCCGCACTGCTCGACCCCGGGCTGTCCTGGGCCGACGTCGACTGGCTGCGCACCGTTTGGTCCGGACCGTTGTTGCTGAAGGGCATCCTGCATCCCGGAGAAGCCACGGAGGCCGTGGCGCGCGGTATCGACGGCGTCATCGTGTCCAATCACGGCGGACGCCAACTTGACGGTGCCGTCGCGTCGCTCGACGCGCTGCCTGCGGTGGTCGCGGCTGTCAATGGCCGCATACCTGTACTGATTGACGGCGGCGTTAGGAGGGGCTCCGACGTCGTCAAGGCGTTGGCGCTCGGAGCGTCCTGCTGTCTGATCGGCCGGCCACAGCTATGGGGGCTCGCGGTCGCCGGCGAAGATGGGGTGCGACACGTGCTCGAACTCTACCGCAAGGAGATCGACCGGGTCATGGGGCTGATGGGGGCACGGAGCCTTAGCGACCTCGGTCCAGACTGTCTTTCGTTCGTTCAAGCTACGAGGCCGCCACATGATTGAAGACCCGCCGCTGCTCACCATCAAGCGCCGTTTCGAACGGCCTGCGGCAGACATCATCAGTGCCTTTTCCGGCGTGCCCGTCAGTCAGGTCGTCGACGCCATGGGCGGGCGCGGAGCCTTGCACCATGCGATCAAGCCGTTATCGCCAGCTGCTGCTACGCTGGTCGGCGTCGCCGTGACCTGTCAGTGCGGCCCTTCCGACAATCTCGCGCTGTTTGGGGCGCTGGATGCCGCCCTAGGTGGCGATGTCATCGTTGCGGCCACCGACAGCTTTGCCGGGGCGGCGGTCACCGGGGATCTTGTGCTTGGCATGGCGCGCAATAAGGGGGTCGCCGGCTTCGTCACCGACGGCCTCGTACGCGATGTTATCGGGATCGAGGCGGTCGGGTTGCCGGTTTACTGTGCTGGCGTCATCGCGAACTCGCCGGCGCGCAATGGTCCAGGCACAGTCGGATTTCCGGTGGTGCTGGGAGGCGTGACTATCTCGCCGGGAGACATACTGATCGGCGACCGCGATGGCGTCGCCGTGGTGCCCCGCGTGGAGGCCAGGACCGTGCTGGCGCGGCTCGCCGCCATCAAGGCGGCCGAGCAGGATCTTGATGCCAAGGTGCGCCAAGGTCTGGAAATGCCCGAGTTCGCCACCGTCGTCCTCAAGTCTGACAGGACGCGCTTCGTTGATTGAAATGGGGTTGCCGAATTGCAAAAAAGATTTGAGGACAACATCATACCGATGAGGTGACGCCGACTGCCAGCGCGCGGAGGGCTCAAAACGTAATCTACGCGGCGCGCCGTTGGGGCAAATGGAGACCAGAGCGGGCTCGACGAGGGTCGACGGCAGTCACGATGCTGTGGTGGTGATCGCAGTAGACGCGATCAGGCGAAGTTGGCCCGGCACAAAAACGGTAGCCGCCAGGTACTGACGGGTCTTCGCTCACCGGGAAGCGGCACTGGTATACGCCGAGCTGAATGAGGGGGACGTCTCTTGACGTTGGTCTGATATTTTCAGGCATGATGGTTTCCAGGTTCCTTTGGTTCATAGCCATTGCTGGCTGACGACCGCAGTGCGACGTCGGGCGAGCTTCTCTCGTTTTGGAGGGCTTTGGATCAGCATATGGTGCTTGTCGCGCCGTCAATGAAGCCCGACGCCCCGCTTCTTAGKCCAATAGTTTGCGACTTAAGGCCACACCTGCGAGGCTCAGGAAACACAGGCAAAGTGCCATCGTAGGGCGCCTCGGCCGGGGTTTGTCTCGAGCATTGAGACCAACGTCGCTGTGCGCTCCTCCCAAGCCAATGTCCGCCTGCCGCGCTYCACGTTATTGCAAAAMGTTCAAATTTGAGCTTCCGCACTCATGCTTTGTCGAGGGTACCCCTGTAATCACTTARACCKTCTGCGCCGTAAGTTTAGCCGTTTTGAATCGCCGTCGGCGACGATGACGACGAAATAGGAGAACGCAATGACTCGTAATCACRTTGAACGTCTWGGAGAGTTCAGGGAAATCCTGGTCGCGACTCGACGCGAAGGAGTCCGCAACGTGCACCATACTCGTGACGCAATGCGGGCCAGTGGCTTTCAGATCGGGGACAGCGATGGCGCCAGCTACGGAGCCGAATTGAAGGCGCTCCAAGAGGAAATTGAGGCAGTCGATCGCGCCATCGAAGACGAGAAGCGGTTGGCCTTGGCCCTCGAGAGCGAGACGCAATCCCGCCGACCGGCTAAACCGAGAATCGTGAAGGGAACATAGAGTCAGGTATGGCCCTTAGCGCCCGTCGCGTCGATCGCCTGTAGGGGTCGTTGTCGCCGTGGCGAGCGCCCCGCTTCTGGCGCAAAGCGGTCGGCGCTACCCAGGATGCTAAGGTCGGCTTTCTAGCCCCGCCATCCCTAAGGCCGACGTTCGCTACCTGCCCAGATCGAGACGTTGAGCACTCTGCGGCAAAGCGCCCGCTTCCAGTCCCATTGCCCCTTGCGATGAATGGAACGAGCCGGTGAACGCTACCGATCCACCATCGCCATCCCACGCTCACCATAGCGTGGCCCGGCGATCTTCCCCAGCGCCAGCGGCTCGTCCAGTGCGGCCATTTCGGCTCTATCGAGCTTGATCGCCACCGCCGCGACATTCTCCTCCAGATATTGCCTGCGCTTGGTGCCGGGGATCGGCACGATGGCGAAGTCGCTGCATTTGCCGAGCAGCCAGGTCGGATCAATCTGGCCTGGCTTGTCGCCTGGGGCGGTCGCGACGGGGTGCACCGGGAGCGGTCGATCTTCAGGACACGGTAACGGCCAACCAGGCTCGTAAGGCGTTCATGGACGCCAAAAACCAATTGCGAACATCCAACGATATAGCTTATAACCGATTGCATAATGCAATCAGATTTCGCTCAGTTACGGCGCACAAGGAAAGGGAGTGAGCATGGCCAGGCTTGTGTTCGGAATGAACCAGTCGCTGGACGGTTACGTCGACCATACGGGATTCGCGCCAGGCCCCGCGCTGTTTCGACACTTTGTCGAGGAGGCGGAGCGGCAGGCGGGCAGTGTGTACGGTCGCCAAATGTATGAGATCATGCGTTACTGGGACGATGATCGTCCCGAATGGAATGCGGATGAGCACGCCTTCGCGGCGGCGTGGCGCAAGCAGCCGAAATGGGTCGTCTCGCGCACGTTGAAATCGGTCGGGCCTAACGCGCGGCTTGTCGAAGGTGATCTGGAGAGTGCGATCCGCGCGCTCAAGTCCGGGCGCGACGGGGAGATCGAAGTTGCCGGCCCGGACCTGGCGCAAAGCCTCACGGACCTTGGCCTGATCGACGAGTATCGGATCTACCTGCATCCCGTCGTGCTTGGTGGCGGCAAGCCGTATTTCGCCGGACCACGGCCGCCGCTCCGCCTCATGGCTCATGATCGGATTGCCGGGGATGTGATCAGGTTGACCTATATTCCCGCTTGATCCCGTCACCCATCGGCGGGGCCGGATGTCCGGGACACGAAAACCCTACCGATCCACCATCGCCATGCCACGCTCACCATAACGCGGGCCGGCGATTTTTCCTGGCGCCAGTGCTTCGTCCAGCGCTGCCATTTCGGCGGCGTCCAGTTTCAGCGCCGCCGCCGCTATATTCTCCTCCAGATATTTTCTGCGCTTGGTGCCGGGGATCGGCGCGATATCGATAGCGAAATCGCTGCCCTTGCCGAGCAGCCAGGCCAGCGCGATCTGGCCTGGCTTGACGCCTTTGGCCGTCGCGATGTCGCGCACCTTGGCGGCGGCTTCGACATTGGCGTCGTAGTTTTCGCCGAGGTAGCGCGGGTCGTTGCGGCGGTAGTCGCTCTCGGGGTACTCCTCGGCGCGCTTGACGTCGCCGGTAAGAAAGCCGCGGCCGAGCGGCGAGAACGGCACCAGGCCGATGCCGAGTTTTTGGAGCAGCGGAATGATCTCGGGCTCCAGATTGCGCTCCCACAGCGAGTATTCGCTCTGCACCGCGGAGACCGGAAAGGCGGCATGCGCCCGGCTTATGTTGGCGGCACCCGCCTCCGATAGGCCGAAGAAGCGCACCTTGCCCTCGGCGACAAGCCTGCCGACAGCGCCGGCAACATCCTCCATCGGCACGTCAGGGTCGACGCGGTGCTGGTAGAGCAGGTCGATATGGTCGGTGGCGAGCCGGCCGAGCGAGGCTTCGACGACTTCGCGAATATGTTGCGGCCGGCTGTCGACCCCGGCCTGCTTGTCGTTTTCGATGCGGAAGCCGAATTTGGTGGCGATCGTCACCTGGTCGCGCTTGCCCTTGAGCGCCCGGCCGAGCAGTGCCTCGTTGGTGTATGGGCCATAGACTTCCGCCGTATCGAGGAAGGTGCAGCCAAGTTCGATGGCGCGATGCAGCGTGGCTATGGATTCGGCTTCGTCAGCAGGACCGTAGACCTGACTCATGCCCATGCAGCCGAGGCCGATGGTAGAGACCTGCAGTCCCTGGCTGCCGAGTTTGCGTGTGGCGAGGGTCATGGCCGCGGTGCTCCGGTTGAGATTCTGCAGCACCATATAGAGCGCGCGCTCGATTCCCAAAGCCGTTCGGCGCGGTCTCAACCGACTGTGATCCGTGGCGCGAGGCACCGGGCGGTCCAGGCCGGAAAGCCGTACGATGATTCACATGCCGGAAGCGGCGCCGGGACAGGAGGCACCGCGTCAGGTCGATATTACTGGATCGAGGCCGGCTGCGAAAAAGCGAGCGTGCTGATCGCTGGCTCCTCACCATCGACAATGTCATTTCCAGACAGCGCCAACCCATTGCCCAAGGCGTCGAATTCGATTGCCGCGCCAAGCAGTTGGGCAGCCTGGAGAACCAGATATTCAATGTCCTCGAGGGCGACGTTCTCGGCCAGGTTTCTGACCCTGACCTGTTCGGCCGTCGCCGAGATGTTGACGATGCCAGCGATGGCGAATGCCCTCTGGACCGCCGAATGGACGTCGTCGCGCAGGCGCGTGGAGTATTCGTACCGCATCGAAACCTCCCAAAGGAACGGTTTTCTGTTCAGGTTGGAGCATGCGCCGGGCGTAGTGGCCTGGCAAGCGAAATTATCATAATATCCAAATAAAATCAATTAGATAGGATAGTTACAGGAATGCGCATCCGGCGTCGTATGCGCATCATGAGTTTGACGTGTGGAGCGCTCACTGGCAGGTCTTGACGCCTTATGAGAGTTACCTTAATTATAAGCCGAATGAGTTAGATACTAACTCACCGTATTTTTAGTCCTGAGCGAGGAGCGCGCACATGGCTGAACTGGAACGCCCGGAACGACTGCAAATCATGCTCACCGCGGACGAATTGGCGGCCCTTGAAAACTGGCGCTTCGAAAAGCGGATGCCAAGCCGCTCGGCCGCGGTCAGGGAACTGCTGCGGCGCGGCCTGGCCTCGGACGGATTCCTGATGGCCGAGCAGGGCGTCAAGTCGCAGGAGTTCGGTGTGCTGCCTGAGGGTGACGGCAAGACCAACGATCGGCCTGCGGAGTGAATCCAGCTTCGGTTGTGACGCGCCGCCTGTGCGAATTGCGCCGGGAGAGATTGCCTTGATCCGCTTGCGCGCTACCTCATGCAAATGAGCGACATCGTGGCGGCGACAGCTGACATCGCAACAAGCAACTCACAACAGACCGCGACCGCCGATGCACGCCTCGCGGCCATCGTCGATTCCTCGTTCGATGCCATCATCAGCAAGGATTTGACCAGCATCATCACCAGCTGGAACCTGGCGGCCGAACGCATGTTCGGCTATAGCGCCGCGGAAGCGGTCGGCCAGTCGATCCTCATGCTCATCCCCGATCACCTCAAGAGCGAGGAGACCGAGATCATCGGCAAGGTTCGCGCCGGCGATCGCGTGGCGAG
>NZ_JBFUGJ010000204.1:0-10787 GCF_056402975.1 Mesorhizobium sp. P3_A9
GCGCGGCACGATGCTACGAAACAGGGACCAGCCTTTCCGGTCCAAAGGATATCTGGATAGGTAATTCTAAGGGGATATCTCAGATGTCGTCACCCGAACCGATCAAATTCACCGACGGCGCGGCTTACGAGCGCTTCATGGCTCCCTGGAGCCGATCCGCCGGGGCTTTGTTCCTCGACTGGCTGGCGCCGGACTCCGGACGGGCCTGGGTTGATGTCGGTGCCGGCAACGGCGCGTTCACTGAGCTCATTCTAGCGAAGTCCGCCCCTTCGTCCGTGTGCGCGATCGATCCCTCCGACGCGCAGATTGCGACTGCTCGGCAAAAAATCTCGGCAAAGCAGGTCGAGCTGTCGATTGGCGATGCGATGGCCCTTCCCTACGACGCCAACCGCTTCGACGTCGCGGTGATGGCGCTGGTGCTGTTCTTCGTCCCCGATCCGCGCAAGGGCGCCTCGGAAATGCTCCGCGTCACCAAGCCCGGCGGCATTGTCGCGTCCTACACCTGGGACGTCATGCGCGGCGGCACCCCTACGCAGCATTTGTGGGAGGAGATGGACGCGATGGGCAAACCGGCCGCACGTCCGCCGAGCGCGGAGGTCTCGCGTTTCGCGGCGCTGAAGGCGCTTTGGGCGGAGCTCGGCATCCGCGATGTCGAGACGCGCGAGCTTGTCGTCGAACGCACCTTCGCTGACTTCGACGATTATTGGCTATCCATGGTCGTGAGCAGCCCGAGCGGAATCGTCGGAAAGCTGTCGGATGCGGAGAGCGCGGAGCTGAAACGCCGACTAAAGGACAGACTGCCGGCAAGCGCCACGGGAGCGATCACGGTTCACGCCTGGTCGACGGCGATCAAGGGGCGAAAGGCCGCTTAATGCGTGCGGCGCTTTACGTCGCCGCTTTCGGCAATCGAAAAGGCCGCCTCCGGGCGGCCTTCTTGCATTTGCGCGTCCTTATCCGGCGGAATGGTCGGCGTCGCCTATGAACAGGAACGCGCAGACTGCCGAGAACGCCACCGCGAGCGCAGAGGCGAGGAAAGCAATCTGCATGCCCTGGATCGTGCCCAGCGCCAAAGCGGAGCCAAACAGCGCGACGCCGATCGCTCCACCCGATTGGCGCACTGTATTGAGCACGCCCGAAGCTGTTCCCGACATCGCCGTCGGCACGGACGACAACAGCGCCGTGGTCATGGCGGGCACGGCGAGACCGATGCCGATCGGCAGGAACAGCAGCCGCCACAGCAGCGACAGGTAGGATGTATCGGCCTGGATCGGCGCCATCAGGCCGAAACCGACCGCACCGAGAAGCAGGCCGATCGCCATCGGCAAGCGTGAGCCATAGGTCGCCGCGATGCGTCCGGCGGCGACATTCGACACGGTGACCGCCGCCATGAAGGGCAGGAAGGCGAGCCCGGTCATCTCGGGCGAAAAATGCCTTTCCTTCTGGAAGTAGAGGCTGAGCATGAAGATCGTGCCGTAGAGCGTCAGGTTGACCGCCAGCCCGACGAGGCTCGTCACCGCCGGGATGCGGCTGGCAAACAGCTTTAACGGAAACATTGGCGCCTTGCTCCAGCTCTCGACCAGCAGGAACAGGCTTCCAGCCACCACCGCCAACATCAATCCGCCAATGACCGGCAAGGAAGTCCAGCCTGACGATCCGGTTTCGATGAAGGCGCCGGTCAGCGAAAACAGTGTCAGCACGACAAGCCCCTGCCCGGCCAAGTCGATCGGCGGTTTCTCGGCCTTCAGCGGTGTTTCCTCAAGGAATCGGTAGGCCATCCAGATGGCGAGAGCGCCGATGGGCAGGTTGACCAGAAAAATGCTGGCCCAGCCGAGCGACGCGACCATGAAGCCGCCGAGCACCGGCCCGGCCGAAAGCGCGATGCCGCCCGCCGCTGTCCACAGGCCGACGGCACGCGCCCGGCGCGGCTTGTCCGACGCATAGGCACGGTTGAGCAGCGCCAGCGAACACGGCATCAGCAAGGCCGCGCCCGCGCCTTGCACGGCGCGCGCCGCGATCAGCACCCAAGGGCTCTGCGCCAGGCCGCAGACCAGCGAAGCGATGCTGAACAATGCCATGCCGCCGACGAACACACGGCGGGCGCCGATCCTGTCGCCGAGCGCGCCGCCGGCGAGCAGCAGCGAGGCGAAGGCCAGCGTGTAGGCGTCAACCACCCATTGCAGGCCGCCTATGCCCATCGACAGCGCCGCGCCGATCCTGTTCAGCGCGACATTGACGATGGAGACATCGAGCTGCACCACCACGAAACCGAGACTGGTCGCGGCGACGGTGGCGGCATAGGCGGCGCGGGGCTTGAAAACCATGGTGTCAGGCATACCCATGGATAACGGGTTTTCACTGACACCGTTCCGTCAGGAGAGGCCAGCCTGCGACAACTAGGCCGGGACGCCGATCACGGGCAAATCAATTGATGCTGGCAGTCGCGGCGGGCTCAACGCGTTCGCCCGTCCCGGCATAAGGCACGCGATAGCCGTTCGCCGCCAGCCAGTCGATGGCCGCCTTCGGCTCGTCGGTCTGGATGATGGTGGCACCACGATCGGCCCAGAAACCCCAGGCTTCGCGCGGCAGGCTGGCCTGCACCGCCAGTTCGTCACCACGGCCGCCGGCGAGGAAGCCGCCCGGCTTGTTGACGATGGCGTAGGTGTCGGCCCAGATGTGCCAGTTGCCGCGCACCGCTGCCGCGCGCATGCGCGTGCTGAACAGCGGTCCGCCGGTTTCGGTCAGCGTTTCGGCGCCCGCCCGCCAGTTGATCAGTTCGATGGCGCGCGGCGCAAATGCGTAGTCGACCGTTTCGGCGAAACCGGCATCGTGCACGGCGTCGTCGGCGATGATCGGCATGAACTGGAAGCCGCCGCCGATGGCGGCCATGGCTGATTTGACCGTGGTGATCCGGTTCTGGTTCCAGAGGTTCTCCTTGACGATGACCTGGTCGGCCATGCCGAGATCGCGCGCCACGGCGATCATGCCCGGGAGGTCGCCGACTTCGAGTTTGTTGTCGAGATTGATGAGGATCCTGTCCCTGGTCGCCAGCAGCATCTCGCGCAGTGTCGAGACCCTCTCGTCGGTGACGGCGCGCGTGCCCTCGACCACCAACCGGCATGTCTTCAGTTCAGCCAGCGTGTATTTGACCACCTCGCCCATGCAGGTCGTGGTGCGGTCGAGCCAGCTGTCATGCATGACGACGAGCTCGCCATCCTTGGAACGCCTGATATCGACCTCGACAATCTCGGCGCCCATGGCGATCGAGCCTTCGACGGCAGCCAGCGAATTTTCCGCATAGAGCGTCTTGCCGGCCTGCATGCTGCCGGCCCGGTGCGCGGCCACCATGACATGGTCACGCCACTGGTTGGCATGCTCGAAGCGGTCAAGGATCTGCCTGGCGTGGCTTTCGCCGGCCGAGACCTGACCGGAGGCGACCGCGAATGCCGTGGAAAGCAGAAGGCTCAGCCAGATTGTCCGCATCGAGAATCGCTCCTTGCCGGATCGAAGCCGGAATAGGCGATCCCCGTGACAGGTGGGTGAACGAAGCCGGCTAGCGGCTTTCGCAAGAAGCCGGCGTCAGATGCGCTTMGAGAGCCGGCGGAACCACGCCATCGCAGGCATTTCGACCAGGCGCCAGGTGATCCATGACGCGGCGATGGTGGCAACGAGCATGACGACGATCGCCACGGTCCCGGCCCAGCCGGCGCCGAAGCCGATCGTGGGTTCGCCGCGCAGCACGATGTCGCCGAAGAAGCCGAGGCCGAGCTTGCGCTCGACGAGCCCGGCAACGTTGATCAGGCGCGTCTGGATGAAGAGGTGGACCATGTAGATGGAGTAGGACAGCGCGCCGAGCGTCAGCATGAACGGCGTTCGCAGCAAGGCAGAAATCCAGCCGCCTTCATGGGCAAAGAGAAACAGCGCCAGGACAAACACCAGGGGCGCGGCGATGCCGAAATCATTGCTGCCCGCCAGCGAGACAAAAAGCACGATGACCGCCACCATGACGATTTCGGCAAGGGTCCAGCTGAGCCGCGGGCCGCTCCTGGCGAGGAGGTGTCGCGCGCCTGCAATGGAATCATGCTGAAACCACGCCAGCAGGGCGCCGAGCGAGAAGCCGTAGAGGCAGCGGATGAAGCCGAAATCGTAGGACACATCCATATGATGCGTGGAGAAACCGAGCAGAAACAGCGGCGCGGTGACAGCGGCGGCAACGAACCATACCCAGGCACGCGCGCCGGCGATGAAGACCACGCCTGCAAACAGGAGATAGGCGAAGAACTCCGCCGAAATGCTCCAGCTCGGCGCATTCCAGGTCAGTTGATCTTCGAAGCCCATCCCTTGCAGCAGCAGCAGATTGGCCAGCAGACTCCTAGGGTCGAAACCGCCGGTAAAGGGGGCAGCGCCGGTGCCATGCAGTTGCGGCAGCACCAGCCGCAGCAGTTCGAAACCGGCGAAAGCGGCGAGCATAAGCAGATGCAGCGGGTAAATACGGCCGAACCGCACCAAAGCGAAGCGGGCGACCTGTGYCGGCTGGCTCAGCCGCTCGGCGTAGCTGCTGGCGATGACGAAGCCGGAAAGGACGAAGAAGAAGTCGACGAAAAGATAGGACGAACCGATGAAGCTGCTCTGCGAGATCGCGGAAGCGGTCGGAAAATGAAACAGCGCCACCAGCAGGGCGCAGATGCCGCGCCACGAATCGAGAACCTGGAAGCGTTCGCCGGCGACCGTGCCGGTGTGGGTCGACACCACGGCATCGGACGGATTAAGAAACGCGGTCTGCGTCATGATGGGACAAATCCTGTCTTGTCGTGGCACCCGGGCGGCGCCGTTTCGTCTCGCCAAGCTGTGACTGGCATCTTCCATGCCGGTTCTGTAGTTGTTGCACCCCGATGAAAACGAGGACCCGTAATGGCGACCAAGAACATCGACCACGCCTTCACCGCCCGCTCCAAAACGGGCGGCGCCCTTGAGCCGACCTATTCCGGCGCGCTGTCATTCATGCGGCGCAAATACACCAAGGACGTGAAGGGCGCCGATGCGGTGGTGTGGGGCATTCCCTTCGACGCCGCCGTCACCAACCGGCCCGGCGCCCGTTTCGGGCCGCAGGCTATACGCCGCGCCTCGGCGATCCTCGACAATGATCCGCAGTACCCGTTCTCGCGCGATTTGTTCGAGCATCTCGCCGTGGTCGACTATGGCGATTGCCTGCTCGACTCCGGCAACCATCAGAAGACGCCCGGCACGATCGAGCGCGAAGCGACTAAGATCCTGAAGTCGGGCGCCTTCCTTTTGACGCTCGGCGGCGACCATTTCGTCACCTGGCCGCTGCTCAAGGCGCATGCCGCCATCCACGGACCGCTCGCTCTGGTGCAATTCGACGCGCATCAGGACACGTGGGAGGATGACGGCAAGCGCATCGACCACGGATCCTTCGTCGGTCGCGCGGTCAAGGAAGGCATCATCGATCCAGACCGCTCGATCCAGATCGGCATCCGCACGCACGCGCCCGACACGTTCGGCATCAAGATCCTCTACGGCCACGAGATCGAGGAGATGCGCGCTTCCGACATCGCCTACGCCATCGTCGACCGCACCGGCGGCAAGAAAACGTATCTGACCTTCGACATCGACTGCCTCGACCCGGCCTATGCGCCCGGAACCGGCACGCCGGTGGCCGGAGGACCGTCCTCGGCGAAGATCCTGTCGACGCTGCGCCAGCTCAACCAGATCGATATTGTCGGCGCCGATGTCGTTGAGGTTGCGCCGGCCTATGATCACGCCGATATAACGGCGATTGCCGGCTCGATGGTGGCCATGCAGTATCTCGGCCTGCTGGCGGAGCGGAAGGCACGGCAGGTAGAGATGAACAACGGCAACCACAACGGTGCCGCGGTGAATCACGGCAACGGCATATAGTGTTGAAATATCAGGGAATTTGATCAGGTCATGAAACCGAAAATCTTCATCGACGGCGAACACGGCACAACCGGCCTGCAGATCCGCGCGCTGCTTGCCGAGCGTGGCGACCTGGAGATCATTTCCATTCCCACCGAGCGCCGCAAGGAAACGGCGGCGCGCGCCGAATTCCTCAATGCCGCCGATGTCGCGATCCTGTGCCTGCCCGACGATGCGGCGAAGGAAAGCGTTTCGCTGATCGCCAACGACACCACCAAAGTCATCGATGCATCGACCGCGCATCGCGTCGCCGAAGGCTGGGCCTACGGCTTCGCCGAAATGGACAAGGATCAGGCGAAGACCATCGCCACCGCCAAGCGCGTCGCCAATCCCGGCTGCTGGCCGCAAGGACCGATCGCAGCGCTGCGGCCGCTGGTCACCGCTGGCCTGCTGCCGGCCGATTTCCCGATCACCGTCAACGGTATTTCGGGCTATTCGGGTGGCGGACGCCCGATGATCGAGGATTATGTCGCCAAGGGCGAGGACGCCTCGGAGTTCGTACCCTATGGCCTCACCCTGCAGCACAAGCATGTGCCCGAGCTGCGGGCCTACGCAAAACTGTCGCATGACCCGATCATGCAGCCTGCGGTCGGCAATTTCGCGCAAGGGATGATCACCGTCGTGCCGCTGCAACTCGGCAGCCTCGACCATGTGCCGACAGGTGCGGAGCTTCATGCGGCCATTGCCGACCATTTCGCCGCCATCAAGGGCGGCGTGGTCGAGGTGGCGCCCTATGCGCATCTGGAGCGCATGCCGGACATCGATCCCGAGATCTACAACGGCACCAACCGCATGAAGGTCTATGTCTTTGCCAACGACAAGCGCGCGCAGGCGCTGCTGCTGGCGGTCTACGACAATCTCGGCAAGGGCGCCTCGGGTGCAGCCGTCCAGAACATGGACCTGATGCTCGGCCTCTGATGGACGCACCAGCCTTTCCGGCGCGCTGGAAGGTCAGCGCGCCCGAACTCATTGCCGAGACCTTTTCAAGCCGCATCTGGAAGGTTGTTCGCGAGGATGGCTCGCCGGCCGTCGTCAAGGCGCTCAAGCCTTTCGACGATGTCGCCGACGAATTGCGTGGCGAACATTTCCTGGCCTGGCGGCGTGGCGAAGGCGCTGTGCGCCTGCTTGGCCGCGACGGCCACTCGATGCTGCTCGAATATGGCGGCGACACCCTGCTTACGCGGGTTCTCGATGAACAGGGCGACAACGCCGCGACCACAATCGCGGCTGAGGTCATGGCAAAACTGTTTTTGCCTGGGAAAGCCCCCTTCCCGCCCCAGCTTCAGCCGCTCAGAGAGCGGTACGCCAGCCTGTTCAAGAAGGCGAAGACCGACCGCGACGCCAGCGACGACAGCCTCTATGTCGAGGCCGCCGCCATCGCCGAACGGTTGCTGGACGATCCGCATGACGTCAGGCCCCTGCATGGCGACCTCCACCACGACAACATCCTGCACGGGCCGCGCGGCTGGCTGGTGATCGATCCGAAGGGCGTGCTCGGCGATCCCTGCTTCGATGCCGCCAACATGTTCTACAATCCGCTCGATCGTGACGAACTCTGCCTCGATCCCCTGCGGATCGCGCACATGGCCGAAGTCTTTGCGAGCACGCTGGGGCAATCACCGGCAGCGATACTGGACCATGCCATCGCCTATGGCTGCCTGTCCGCGGCCTGGCACCACGAGGACGACAATGCGGTCGAGGAGAACCGCGAACTGTCGATCGCCCAGGCGATCCGGGCTGTGCGGGCAAGTTTCTGATCAAGCGAGGGTATTGGTAAACACTTATTTACCATGATCGGCTACTGACCATGTCCTGGCTCCCACCTCAAGGATTTGTCATGGTCAGCGCGATCTCGGGTTCGTCCTCCGCAATCCAGTATTCCTCGTCCAGTTCCTCGAGCAATGCAGCCCAGGAGGCCGCGCTCGAAAAGCAGATTCAGGATCTGGAAGACCAGGCCAAGGCGATCAAGGATCAGGTTCAGGCTGCCCAGGTGCAGCAGGATATCGCCACGGCCCAGGCCAAGCTCGATGCTCTCAGAGCCGCCGACGCCGACAAGGCAGCGAAAGCCGCTCAGAGCCAGTCAACGCCGTCCGCAGCCGCTGTGCGCCAGGCGGAATTCGACGGCGAGAAAACCACGCAATCCAACGAATTCTGGATGTGACGGCCGATAAGGCTCGGGATCAGCTCCTGACCGAGATCTATTGCGGCAAGGGGTAAGCCCCCTTGGTGCCGCGCCAGTGCGCGGCGGCAAAGCCCAGCACGATCAGCGCAAACCCCTGATGTGTCAGCGCCATATGCAGCGGCACATGCATCAGCAGCGTGCCGATGCCGATCGAGGCCTGCACCAGCACCAGCACAAACAACAGCGTCGCACGGCGGGCATGGGTTGAGCCGGGCAGCCGCCGACGCGTGGCGATCATATGCCAGAGCGCGACGGCGAAGACCGTATAGGCGCCGAGCCGGTGGATGAACTGCACCGTCTTCGGGCTCTCGAAGAAGTTGCGCCATGCCGGCTCGAGGATCAGCAGATCGCCGGGGATGATCTTGCCATCCATCAGCGGCCAGGTGTTGTAGCTCAAGCCGGCATCGAGCCCGGCGACCAGTCCGCCGAGATAGATCTGGATCAGCGCCAGAAGCACGATGAAGCCGGCCAGACGCTGTGTCGAACGATCGGCCGCAGGCTCGGAATGCGGCGCCAAGCCACGCGCAACGACCATGGTGGCAGTGAAGATCAGCGCCGCCAGCGTCAAATGCGTCGCCAGCCGGTACTGGCTCACCGACACACGATCGACCAGGCCGGAGGCGACCATCCACCAGCCGATGGCGCCCTGCAGGCCGCCGAGGAGCAGAATGCCGACGAGTTTCGGCCCAAGGCCGCGCTCGATGCGGCGGCTCACCCAGAAGACCAGCAGCGGCAAGGCAAAGACCAAGCCGCCGCTGCGCGCCAGCAAACGATGCGCCCATTCCCACCAGAAGATCGACTTGAACGCCTCGATGCTCATGCCCTTGTTGAGCTCGGTGTATTGCGGGATCTGCTGGTAGCGCTGGAATTCCTCTTGCCACTCGGTGTCGTTGAGCGGCGGGATGACGCCGTGGATCGGCTGCCATTCGGTGATCGAAAGACCGGACTCGGTAAGCCGGGTGGCGCCGCCGACCAGCACCAGCGCGAACAGCACCAGAAGCACGACGTAAAGCCAGCCGCGCACCATCGCCCGGTTGTACAGGTCGCGGTCGCGGGCAACGTATGGCGCGGCGGCTGATATGGCAGCCATGATCTTGTTCCCGGTAGGTTGAGGTGGCAGATTGGTGAACCATCGCATCCGTGCTGGCAAGACCGTGCAGCGCGGCACGCCGTCGCGCCTGATGTGGCGGGTTGCACGTGTCCTGCGTTCGGCCTAAGCGATAGCGATCAACGAGGCCAAGCCATGCCCATTCGCCTGAAAAAGCTGATCGGAATGTTYCTGCTGGTGGCRCTGGTCATCATCTACGCGCTGGTCGCATCGGTCTTCGCCGTCGCCCGGCTGTCGGAATCGGGTCCGCTGGTGCAATTCCTGTTCTTCCTGTTCAGCGGCCTGCTCTGGGTGCTGCCGGCGATGGGCATCATCAAGTGGCTGATGCTGGAGCCGCGGGCGAAAAGCTGAACCAGCCTGCGCCGGTTCGCCGGGATCACGCATCAAAAACAGGATCGTGATTCATCAGCCAACGAGCAAAGGACTATCCTGACGGTGCTCACCTGGGGAGGCCGGCATGCTGAAAGGGATGGTCGCGGGACTGTTTTTTCTACTCGCCTCGCTCACCGCGTCGATCGCGGCAGCCGAAACCATCAACGTCTCGGACGACCATGGCGGCAGCGTCGCCGCCTACAGCCAGCGCTGGAAAGCGTTGGCGGCGCGTGGCGTCAATGTGCGCATTGTCGGCAAGTGCCAGTCCGCCTGCACGGTGCTGCTCGGCTATATCCCCCGCAGCCGCATATGCGTGATGCCGGCGGCGAGCTTCGGCTTCCACCTCGCCCACCGCACCGACATGACCGGCGTGTTGTGGAACGCTTACGCATCCGACATCCGCGGCTGGATCAACGCGCATGGCGGGTTGACGGCGAACCTCAAATGGATGAGCGCGCCAGACACCTACCGCTACTTCCATAAGTGCTGACAGTTTGCGGATGTGTCGGAGGTAGATCTTCGATATCAGGCCTGCCGGTCGGTCAGATGGTGACGAGCATCTTGCCGGCATTGGCGAGCGGCGTCGTCACACCCGACAGCATGGTGCGGATGTGGGCGAGGTTCTGATAGCGGCCATTGATCGAAATGCGCGGCAAGGCCTGCAGGAAGCCGGCATGTTCGGCGCGCAGCACGCCATGGCGTGTGGTTACGGCGGAGGTATAGCCGGCGTCACGGACAAAGCCGACTTCGCGGCAGCCGACAGCGCTGGCATAGCCATAGGGATAGGCGAAATGGCTGGGTTCCCTGCCGAGTTCGGCCCGCAACATGTCCTTTACAGCGCCGATTTCGTGGCGTGCATCGGCCTCGGAAAGCCGCTTCAGATTGCTGTGGTTGATCGTATGGGCGCCGATCGTCACCAGCGGATGCGCGGCGACGGTGCGAATCTCATCCCAGTTCATCAGTGTCCGCAGGCGCGGCGCATCGGCGTCGACACCATTTGCAGCGGCGAGATCACGCAGCACGGTCCGCAAATCCTCCTCGCGGATCTCGGTGGCGAGGTAGGCGTGCAGCCGGGCTATGGCCTGGGTTTTCCTGGCGGGGGTCGCGCAATCGATCACCGTTGGACCGTTCGAGGTCGCGAGCGTGAGGCGGTCGCACGCATTGACGATG
>NZ_JBFUGJ010000205.1:0-10769 GCF_056402975.1 Mesorhizobium sp. P3_A9
TACGGGGCGCGCGGCCGATTCACGCAGGACGTGTTCCGCAATGGCGTCCAATGCGACAATGATTCATTCGGTGATCCCGCGCCCAATCAAGAAAAACGCTGCTACATCAAGCAGTAAGTGATCGGGCTATCGCCTGCGGGACATCTAAAGCGCGTCGCGTTGAAGCGAATTCTTGCGACGCGCTTTAGGCCCTTGTTTTCATGCACGTCATTGTCTGAAAACCGAGGCCCCTTTTGGGGCGACATGCATTAGGGATGGAACGGCCTGATGGCTCCGCGAGCCTCAATGTCTCAACCCTTCGCCAGCAGTGCCTCGACCTCCTGCAACGTCGGCATCGACGGCGCCGTGCCCGGGCGCGTCACCGAAATGCCGGCGACGGCGCAGGCGAAGCGCACCGCCTGCAGCGGCTCCACGCCTCGCGACAGCGCTGCGGCAAAGCCGCCGTTGAAAGCATCCCCAGCACCGGTGGTTTCGACCACCGGCCCGGCACTGATGGCGGGGACATGGTCGGAGCGGTCCTTCGAGTGCAGCAGCGCGCCCTTGTCGCCGAGCGTGACAATGACCGTGCCGACGCCCTTTTCAAGCAGCTTGCCGGCGGCGGCGCGCGCCTCATCGACCGAAGAAACTTTCAGTCCGGTCAATTCCTCCGTCTCGGTCTCGTTCGGCGTGAGATAGTCGCAGAGCGTATAGATGCGGTCCGGAAGCTTTGCCGCGGGAGCGGGGTTGAGGATGGTCGTCACCCCTGCCCCGCGCGCGATCTCAAGCGCCCTGAGCGCCGCGTCGATCGGCTGCTCGAGCTGCGTGACGAAGACGCCGGCGCCACGAATCAAATCCCCGTTGGCCTCGATATCGGCCGACGAGATCAGCATGGCGGCGCCAGGGCTGACGATGATGGCGTTGTTGCCGCTGCCCTCCTCGACGAAGATGTAGGCAGCACCGGTATAGCTGTCCGGCGTGTCGATGACGGCGCTTTTCACGCCGGCATCCTTCCAGGTCCGCTTGGCCATGTCGGCGAAGGCATCGACACCAAGCCGGGTCAGGAAGGTGGTGTCGGCGCCGAGCTTGCCGGCGGCAACGGCCTGGTTCGACCCTTTGCCGCCAGGGCCCAGCTTGAACGAATTGCCGAGGATCGTCTCGCCCATACGCGGCTGGCGATCCGCGCGATAGGCGGTGTCGGCGACAAAGACACCCAAAATGACGACAGGCTTGCCGGTGGCCATGCTGCTACTCCGCATCCGGCGGCACGACGCCCTTGCGGAAGGCRAAGCAGCCATAGAAGCGGCGTTCGCCGGTCTGGATGACGCAATAGGCCTGCTTGGCGCGCTCATAGAAGGCATAGCGCTCGACGGAAATCATCGGCCAGGCCTTGCCTTCGGCCTTGTCGATCTCCTTTTGCACTTCCTGCTGCACCGGCGGGATCTCATCCGGCTTGCCGACGATTTCCATGCGCGCAGCGGAGTCATCGACGAATGTGTCCAGGGGATAAAGCGACAACACCGCCTTCACTACCTCGGCGGCCGATGCATCGATGCGCAGCAGCTTGCCGTGAACGGTCTGCTTTGCCACCGAATCCGACGGAAAATTGGTGTCGGCGATGATCAGGTCATCGCCATGGCCCATCGCCCGCAATGCCTGCAGCACGTCGGCATTGAGCAGCGGATTGATGCCTTTGAGCATGATAGTCCTCGTGAAGTGCGTTTGTGATCAGAGACGCTTGCCGGTCTCGGCGTCGAAAAGATGGACCTGGTCGAGCCTCGGCTTCAGGGTCAACGTGTCCCCGGGCTTGAAGTCGTGGCGTTCACGGAACAGCGCCACCATCTCGCCCTCGCCGAAGCGCAGGAACACCAGCGTTTCCGAGCCGGTCGGCTCGACCACCGAAATCTTCGCCGGCACGCCATCGGGATGGATCTCCAGATGTTCCGGGCGCACGCCATAGACGACAGCCTGCCCGTCCTGCGCCGCGCTATTGGGGGCAATCGGGAACAGCGTGCCAGCGATCTCAACGCCCGGTTTGTCGCCCTTGCGCATGATGCCCTTGAGCAGGTTCATCGACGGCGAGCCGATGAAGCCGGCGACAAACAAATTGGCCGGCCGGTCGAACAGTTCCAGCGGCGCGCCGACCTGCTCGATGCGGCCGTCACGCATGACGACGATCTTGTCGGCCATGGTCATCGCCTCGATCTGGTCGTGGGTGACGTAGATCGTGGTGGTCTTCAGCCGCTGGTGCAGTTCCTTGATCTCGGTGCGCATCTGCACGCGCAGCTTGGCGTCGAGATTGCTGAGCGGCTCATCGAACAGGAACACCTGCGGATTGCGCACGATGGCGCGGCCCATGGCGACGCGCTGGCGCTGGCCGCCCGAGAGCTGCCGGGGATAGCGCTTCAGATAGGGATTGAGATCGAGAATGTCGGCGGCGCGCTTGACCCGCTCGGCGACTTCGGCCGGATCGGTTTTGCGCAGCTTGAGGGCAAAGGCCATGTTCTGCTCCACCGTCTTGTGCGGATAGAGCGCATAGTTCTGGAACACCATGGCGATGTCGCGCTTGGCCGGCGGCAGATGATTGACGACGCGGTCGCCGATGGCGATCGTGCCGCCGGAAACGGTCTCCAGCCCGGCCACCATTCTGAGCAGCGTGGACTTGCCGCARCCSGASGGSCCRACCAGCACCACGAACTGTCCGTCGGCGATGTCGACGCTGACCTCATGCAGAACCTGGACGGTTCCAAACGCCTTGGCCACCTTGCTGATTGCGACTTGAGCCATCGTCCTCCCTCTCGTTGCCGTGAAGCTAGCCAACGCCAACGGCAAGGGCAAGTCAGTCTCTTATAGATAAAAATCCATTCTCGTTGACACGGCATCCCGTTGTGCGAATAGTGATGGTTGCCAATCCGAATGCCGGACCTTTCACCCGGAAAGCGGAACTCCAGGCGACGCAGGGTGGGGTCCCACGTCCCCGTTTTATCGAGGAGAACCGCCGACGTCTCGGCGTCCGAAATATTGGCATATCAATTCACGGCTTTGTTCTGGGAGGAATGGTAGATGAGAGTCGATCTTTACGAGAAAATGGTCCGCGCGGGAGCCACCCGACGCGACTTATTGAAGGGTGCGGCCAGCATGGCCGCTATCGCCGCCGCATCCGGCGCCGGGCTTGGCGCGTTCACACGTCCCRCCTCCGCCGCCAGCGAGCTGCGCACGAAAATCCTGCAAATCCCTGGCGTCGGCAAGGGTCAGCCTACCGACGCCGACTTCCAGAAGGTCGGTGAGCTCTGCCTCGATGCGACCAAGACCAATGTCAAGGAAGGCGAATTCGCCGGCGTCGAGCTGACCTTCATGGGCCTCAACAACCAGAACCTGCACAATGTGCTGTTCCGCGGCTTCCTGAAGCCATGGGAGACCTATACCGGCGCCAAGATCAACTGGATCGATCTGGCACAGGCGGATTACAATGCCCGCCTGCAGCAGTCGATTGCCACCGGAACCGTCGACTTCGACATTGCCGAGATGGGCGCGCCGTTCGAAGGCGATGTCTGCGGCAAGGGGCTCACTTCGGAAATGCCCGACTGGGTCAAGAAACAGATCGATATCGACGATCTCGTCAATTATCTGAAGCCGCCGGTCGGCACCTGGGACGGCAAGCAATATCGCGTGACGATTGACGGCGACACGCACAATTTCAACTACCGCACCGACGTGTTTGCCGATGCCGACCTCGCCAAGCAGTGGAAGGACGGCGGCGGTGCCGGCGAATGGGGCGTGCCGAAGACCTGGCAGCAGGTGCAGGCCGTGACCAAGTTCCTCAAGGGCAAGAAATTCAAGGGCCAGGATGTCTATGGCTATCTCGATGCGCCCAAGCCCTGGGGCGGTTTCGGCTTCTACTTCCTTGGCAGCCGCGCCAGCGCCTACGCCAAGCATCCCGACGACAAGGCGTGGCTGTTCGACGCCGATACGATGAAGCCACGTGTCAACAACCCGGCCTGGGTGCGCGCCATCCAGGACGTCATTGACGCTTTGCCGTCTGAACCCGCCGACCAGATCAACGCCGACCCGAACACCACCGGCTTCCAGCAGTTCCTGGCCGGCACCGGCTCGATGATCCCCTGGTGGGGCGATATCGGCTCCAACGTCAAAACCAACGATTCGTCTGTGATTGGCGATCTTTGCGGCTTCGACATCCTGCCGGGGTCGGATGACGTCTACAATTCCAAGACCGGAAAATGGGACAAGCTGCCGGGCGGACCTAACTACGCGCCGAACCTCGCCTATCTCGGCTGGGGCGTTTATGTCATGGCCCGCGTCGACAGCGATCCGAAGAAGCAAAAGGCCGCGTGGAGCGCAGCGGCGCATCTCGGTGGCAAGGATCTGGCGATCTGGACGGCGATGTATCCGTCGGGCTTCCAGTGCTACCGCAACAGCCAGCACGACATCGACGAATGGGTGGCCGCCGGCTACGACAAGGCATTCATCACGAGCTACCTGGATTCCCAGTTCAACTCCTACAACCATCCGAACGGCGCGATCGAGCCGCGCATCCCCGGCATCTTCCAGTACTACAGYGCYGCCGAGGACATCYTGGCCAACACCTTCGCCGGCAAGATGAAGGCACAGGAAGGCGCCGAYGCCATCGCCGCCGCCTGGGARAAGCTCACYGACCAGATCGGCCGTGAAAAGCAGATCAAGCTCTACAAGGCCTCACTCGGCGTGTAGACAGACCCATGATAGGATCACGGCCCGGCGGCACATCGTCGTCGGGCCGCATTTTGACCGGTTCCTGCCGGTCATTTCTGCAGAAGAGGCGAGAGGCGTGGCTGACCAGACTTCGACCACGAATGCGTGGCCGGCAAATTCGGCACCAATCGATCTGATTCCGCCTGGCCGCAAACGCCTCGGCAGGGCACTGATGGCAGCGGCGACGTTCGGCCTACTGGCAACGATCCTTGTTCAAATCCTTTACAAGAGCGAGGTCGACACGATCGGCTTCGAGACATGGCGTCCCGTCGTCTACGCCTATGTGCTGTGGGGCGTGGCGATCGGCATCGGCCAGGTGCTGACGCGTGGCGAGGACGGCCAGCGCGCGCTGTTTCTGCTGCCGGCGCTGCTCTTCACCATCGCCATGGTGATCTTCCCGACGCTGTTCGGTTTCTACATCGCGCTTACCGACTGGAACCTCAGCTCATTTGCCGGCCGAAAATTCAACGGGCTCGACAATTTCTGGCAGATGCTGGGCGATCCCTATTACCGCAATGCGCTGTTCAACATGGTGCTCTACGTGCTCGCCATTCTGGTTGAATACGTGATTGCCTTCGGCCTTGCGCTGTTGCTCAACGCGCAGATCCGCGCGCGAAAGTTTTTCCGTGTCGTCTTCCTGATGCCGCTGATGCTGTCGCCGGTCGCGGTGTCGTGGATGGTCGGCAAATCGCTGATGGAATATCGGTTCGGGCCGGCAGCGACACTCGCGCGCTATCTCGGCTGGGAAAACCCGGCCTTCTTCAGTGATCCGATCACCGCCCGAATCTCGATCATGGTGCTCGATGCCTGGACCTTCATCCCGTTCATGATGATCATGCTGCTGGCCGGCCTGCAGGCCATGTCGCGCGAGGTGCTGGAGGCCGCACGGGTCGACGGCGCCAATGCCTGGCAGACCTTCTGGCAGGTCACCTTCCCGCTGATGCTGCCGGTGTCGGTGACGGCGGTCATCCTGCGTATCATCTTCAAGCTGAAGCTCGCCGACATCATCATCACGGTGACTTCGGGCGGGCCCGGCGGCGCCACCGATTCCGTCTCCAGCTTCATCTACCGCGAGTACCGCGACCGCTCGAATGTCGGTTACGGCACCATGCTGGCGATGGCCTATCTGGTCATCATCGTCGTGTTCGTGACCTGGCTGCTGAAATTCGCCAACCGCTTCGTGCGCAACGTCAACTGAGCGGTGGGATCATGAGCGTTCAAACCACCGAATACACCGTTTCCGAAATCCGCTCGCCGGCGAGCTTCATCACCAGCCGCTTCTTCATCTATGGCGCGCTGGTGTTCTGGGCCTTCATCTGCCTGTTCCCGATCTACTGGACGCTAACGACCTCGTTCAAATCGGCGGTCGATGTCACGCAAGGCCACCTSATCCCSTTCGTCGAYTTCCARCCGGACTGGAAGGGCTGGCGYTCGCTYGGCCTGTCGCCGGAYTCGATCTTCCRGACSTCSACGGTGCGCGACGAGTTCYTCAAGCGCTTCATGAATTCGGTCATCACCTCGGTTGGCGCGTCGAGCCTTGCCATCGTCATCGGCAGCCTCGCCGCCTACGGGCTGACGCGCTACCGCTACAAGTTCGCCTGGTTCAAGAACGAAGACATCTCGTTCTTCTTCCTGTCGCAGCTGATCCTGCCGCCTGTGGTGCTGGCACTGCCCTTCCTGGTGCTTTACCGGGAAGTCGGCCTGCTCGACACGCGCATCGGGCTGATCCTGCTCTACACGCTGATGGTGCTGCCGATCGTCATCTGGATCATGCGCGACCAGTTCAACTCGATCCCCGTCGAGCTCGAGGAAGCGGCCCTCGTCGATGGCCTGTCGATCTGGGGCGCCTTCTTCCGCATCGTCATGCCGATCGCGCTGCCGGGCATGGTCGCCGCCTTCATCCTGGCGATGGTGCTGTGCTGGAACGAGTATTTCTTCGCCGCCCTTTTGACCTCTACCGATGCCAAGACCATTCCCGTCATGGTGGCGAGCCAGACCGGATCGCAAGGCATCAACTGGTGGTCGATGGCAGCGCTCGCCACCGCGGCCATAGCGCCGCTGGCGGTTATCGGCATAGCGCTGGAACGTTACCTGATCATGGGCATGACGGCGGGAGCCGTGAAGTAATCATGGCCGGCCCATATTGGTTCGCACGCAACATCCGCGTCGGCTATGTCGGCCGCGACCGCTACGGCAAAGGCGTCATGCCGATCGCCTGGCAGGGCAGCGCCGTCATCGCCGGCTTTGTGTTGGCGATGCTCTGCGGCGGCCTGCTCATGGCTCTGGTGGGTTTCTATGCCAACCACGTTGCGCTTGGCATAGCCCTCTACGTCATCCTGGCAATCGCCGGCGGCGGCACCTTCATCTGGGCCGTAGCGACCAAAAGCGATCCGGACAAGTCGATTGCCGAATACAGGGCCGCGCGAAACCGCACTTGAAGTGCGAGATCATGCCCCGGGGGCGGTTTGCGATCCCAGAAATACGGATTTTATCCGGTCGCGAAACATCTCCGCAGTTGCGGTGGTGCCGAAATCCCGCGTCTCGAATCGCTCGCCTGTCACCGTCGTCAGAACAACAGTGTAGGTCGGGCTACCGCTGTCCCACTCGATCGTGCGAAAGCTGAAATCAGCGATGTCATCTGGCCGCAGATGATGCCGGCGCAAAAAGATCGGGTTGCGCAGCACAATGTCGATACGACCACGCCTGACGATCCATCGCACTGCCGGACTGAAGAGCGCAGCGTGCATGACCGGGATGCCAATCGCATACGCGCCCAGGACAATGAACAGGAAGAAAGGGCTGAATACAGTCGGCGGCCACACGCCGCGAAAGAGTTCCCATGTCGGCATGACAATGCAGAAGAGGCCAGCAAGGCCCAGGAACAGGCGCTTGGCGACGTGCATGGGAATGTCGTGCCGCAATCGCCCGTCGCTGCCGATCTCGTCCATCCGTCGCCCCGCTGACGCGACCATGCCGACCGAAAATGAAAAAGGTGTAACCTCGCCGTGAGATTACTTTCCTGAAAGCGTTACGCGCAGGTGATCCATGATCATCGCGACGCCCTTTTGCCCCAGTTCGGCCGACGCGTCCGTGGCGGTCGCCGTGTACCAGCCGGTGTTGTCGGCGAAGCGGGCGGCATCGACAGCCTCCGGACATAGCGCCAGCATCAGCGATGTCTCGCCGATGCCGGCATGGTCGAACGGGTACTTGCCGTTCATCGCCGCCGGCATCAGCGGATGCACCTGCACCCAATTGAAAAAGTTTTCGCCCGCGGCATGTCCGGCATAATAGTCGGCCATCGTCTCGGAGCCCCACCAGCCCTCGCCGCGCTGCTTCTCGAGGAAACGGAAGATCGCCTGCCGGCCGGCGGTCTTGAAGGCGAGATCGGTCGGCATGCCGGCGGCGAAGTTTTCGGTCTGGTGATGGATGATGGCGTGGATGTTGCGGAAGCCGATGCGTAGCAGGCTGTAGAACAGCTCCTCGCCGAACGGCGCCAGTTGATTGCCGCCGACCTGCACCGAACCCGTGCCCTCCGGTCGCGCCACGGCGTAGCTCGCCGCGCCATAATAGAAGGGCGGCAGGATGACGACGTCCCTCTCCTTCTCGAACAGTTCCAGCGTCTTGATGACGGCCAGCGTGTCCATGCCGACGGCCATGTGCTCGCCATGGTATTCGAGCACGCCGAGCGGCAGGGCGACCGGCCAATTCTGCGCGATCGCCTTGCGGATCTGGTGTGGCAGCATCAGTTCATAGCGCATGGTCTATTCCATGTTGGTGTGGCGGGCGCGCATGGCTTGCGGCGACGCGCCGGTCAGGGATTTGAGCTTCAGCACCATCACCTCGAACAGCAGGAACAGCGCRCCTTCGAACACCGAGCCCATCGGCAGSACMGAYGTCTTTTSCGGCCCCTGGTCRYKGGCCATGGTCTGSGCCGGGATGAGCAGCGTGAAGTCGGCCCGCTTTGCCGCGCTGCCTTCGGCCTGAGCGGTCAACAGCAGGTTGGTTGCACCGGCATCGCGCGCGACCTGCATCAAGGTCAGCACCGTCGAAGTTTCTCCCGGCCCGGAACTGGCCAGGAAGACGTCGCCTGGGCCCAGCGGCGGCGTGGTCATGTCGCCGACCACCGAGACCGGCAGGCCGAGGTGATAGAGCCGCATGGCGAAACCCTTGACCTGCAAGGCCTCGCGGCCGCAGCCATAGACGACGATCTGTTTGGCTTCGGCCAACATCTTGCAGGCGGCGTCGATCTGGCCTTCATCCACGCGCGCCAGCACGGCGCCGAGTTCGTCGAGCGCGGTTGCAAACAGGTTTTCGTTCTTGTCGTTCACCGCAAACCTGCCCTCAAATGTCCACGAACAGCTTGATTTCGTTCATGCTAGCAACCGCGAAAATGCGTGTCCAACGCTCTCCAGCGCTTTTGCCTGATCACAGGCATGATAGTGTCATGTCAGACAAATCAAGCCAGGACATACCAGGACATGAAGACACGGCATTTCGACCGCATCGGCAATGGCGGCATCACCTTTACCGAGCTCGGCTTCGGCACGGCGCCGCTCGGCAATCTCTACCGCGCCGTCTCCGACGAGGATGCCAATGCCACGCTCGATGCCGCCTGGGCGACCGGCTGCCGCTACTACGACACCGCGCCGCTCTACGGGCTCGGCCTGTCGGAAACACGCCTCAACCCGTTCCTGCGCAGCAAGAAGCGCGACGACTACGTGCTGTCGAGCAAGGTCGGCCGCCTGATGCGCGCCTGCCCGCCGGAAGAGCGCACGGGCATCGGCAAGTTCTTCGACACGCCGTCTCGCCGGGAAGTCTACGACTACAGCTATGACGGCGTCATGCGCTCGTTCGAAGCCTCGCTCGAGCGGCTTGGCGTCGACCGGATCGACATCCTGTTCGTGCACGATGTCGACATCTTCACCCATGGCAGCAAGGAGGCGTCCGACCAGCGCATCGATGAATTCATGCGCTCGGGCTATTACGGGCTGCTGTCGCTGCGCGACCAGGGCGTCATCAAGGCGTTCGGCGGCGGCATCAACGAATGGCAGGTTGCCCAGACGCTGGCCGAGCGCGGCGATTTCGACCTGTTCCTGCTTGCCGGGCGCTACACGCTGCTGGAACAGGAGGCGCTGACATCCTTTCTGCCGCTCTGCCAGAAGCGCGGCATCGGCATCGTGCTGGGAGGMCCCTACAATTCCGGCATCCTGGCRACMGGACCSAAGCCGGGYGCCTACTACAACTATTCAGAAGCGCCGAAGGACATTCTCGAGCGGGTCGCCGGCATCGAGTCAGTCTGCAAACGCCACGGCGTCAGGTTGATCGAGGCGGCGCTTCAGTTTCCGGCGCTGCATCCCTCGGTCGTCTCGGTGATCCCCGGTGGCCAGCGGCCAAGCGAGGTCGAAAGCAACCGGTCACTGCTTGACGCGAAGCTGCCAGCGGCGCTGTGGGCCGACCTCAAGAAGGAAGGCTTGATGCGCGCGGATGCGCCGACCGCATAACCCCACGCGTCGGCGTCGGGCCAAAAAATGAAAAGCCGGGCGAGCCCGGCTTTTCTGTCTCTGAAAAGAAAAACGCGTTTAGTTGACTGCGTCCTTGAGGCCTTTGCCGGCGGAAAACTTCGGCACGGTGCGTGCCGGGATCTTCACTTCGGCGCCGGTCTGCGGGTTGCGGCCGGTTGAGGCCGCACGCTTTGACACGGTGAAATTGCCAAAGCCGACAAGCCGGACATCGCCGCCCTTCTTCAGTTCGCCGGTGATCACGGAAAATACCGCATCGACCGCCGACTGCGCGTCACCCTTCGAAATGCTCGCGGCGTCGGCGACAGCGGRCACCAGTTCGTTMTTGTTCATAAAAATTCCCTTCCATGAGAACACCGGAACTAACGACTCATCCGGCAGGAAACGGACTTTAGAAAGAAGCGTTCCCGCAACCAAGTCGAAAAGGCAGGAAAAAAGCGGAAAAAGCCCGGAAATGGTGGGTTCTTCACATGAAAAAGCCGGGCGCGAGGCCCGGCTTTCCGTTTGTGCACTGCAACTTTAGCA